>JBHEPB010000232.1:0-3223 GCA_046260515.1 Binatia bacterium | reverse complement strand
GGCCACCAGGGCCACCGCCGCCGCAGCCGCCGCGATGCTGACGACGCGCGAGGCGACCACGTCGTCGGCGCCGACGGCGCGACCGCCGGCGATGGCGGCGGCCGTCACCAGCACGCCGAGCTGGTTCTTCGAGTCCACGTGGGAGACGTGGGGAGGCACGCCCGAGGCCGCGCGTTCGGCCATGAAAAAGTAGAGCTGGTTGTCCGCCCTCAAGGGCCGCTCCAGCGCGTCGAGGCGCCAGAAGAAGGCCGCGGCGGCCAGGGCCCACACAACGAGGAACACAGGGCGCACCGGCGGTCCATGCTCGGCCCGGGCGGCGAGGTCAACGCAGGCCGGGTTTTCTCCGCGCCTTCCGCCCGCTACAGGACGGGCGATGGCCTTGCTGCTCAGCGCCCAGTCAATGACCAAGGCCTACGGCACCGCACCGCTGTTCTCGGACATCTCCTTCGGCATCCACGACGGGGACCGCATCGGCATGGTCGGCCCCAACGGTTGCGGCAAGTCCACTTTGCTGAGGATCCTGGCCGGCCGCGAGGAAGCCGACGCCGGCGCCGTTTCGCTCCGGCGCCTGACCCGTCTGGCCTGGGTGCCCCAGCACCCTTCCTTCGACGGCGCGAAGTCGGTCGGCGACATCGTCGGCGCGGCCCTCGAGGCCACCGAGCCCGACGAGGCCTCGCGCACGGCTGCCACGGGCGCCTTGCTCGGCCGCTGCGGGTTCGAAGACCGCGATGCCCTGACGGCATCCCTTTCGGGAGGATGGCAGAAGCGCCTGGCCATCGCCGTGGCCCTGGCCGCCAGGCCCGACCTGCTGCTGCTGGACGAGCCCACCAACCACCTCGACCTCGACGGCATCCTCTGGCTCGAAGAACTGCTCGCGAGCCACGACGGCGCCTTCGTGGTGGTCAGCCACGACCGCTGGTTCCTCGAGCACGTGGCCTCGCGCATGTTCGACCTCGACCCCGTCCACGAGGGCGGCTTCTTCGAGACCAGGGGCCGCTACAGCGAGTTCCTCGAGCGCAAGGACGCGGCCCTCCACGAACAGGCGCGCTGGCAGGCGACGCTCGCCAACCAGGTCCGCCGCGAAGTGGAATGGCTGCGCCGCGGGCCCAAGGCGCGCTCGACCAAATCGCGCGCGCGCATCGACGAAGCCGGACGCCTCCAGGAAGAACTGGCCATCGTGGGTGCTCGCCTGGACCGGCGCGTGGCCTCCATCGAGATGACGGCCAGCCAGCGGCAGACGAGGCGCCTCGTCGTCTGCGAGCAGGTCGGCAAGGACTTCGGCTCGCGCACCGTGCTCGGCGACGTCAGCTTCGTGCTGTCGCCGGGAACGCGGCTCGGCCTGCTCGGGCCCAACGGCAGCGGCAAATCCACCCTGATCCGCATCGTGACGGGCGCGCTGGAGGCAGACCGCGGCCGCGTGCTGCGCGCCGACGATCTTCGCGTCGCGCTGCTCGACCAGCATCGCACGGCCCTCGATCCCACCCTCACGCTGAAGCGGGCCCTTGCACCGCACGGCGACCAGGTGGTCTTCGCCGGCCGCCCCGTCCACGTGGCGACGTGGGCCAAGCGCTTCCTGTTCCGCTCCGAGCAGCTCTCGATGCCGGTGGGCAAGCTGTCGGGCGGCGAGCAGGCCCGCGTCCTGCTGGCCGGCCTCATGCTCTCGCCCGCCGATGTTCTCGTGCTGGACGAGCCCACCAACGATCTCGACATCCCCACTCTCGAAGTGCTGGAGGAAAGCCTCCTCGAGTTCCCCGGCGCCGTGATCCTGGTGACCCATGACCGCTACCTCTTCGAGCGCGTGACGACGACGGTGCTCGGCTTCGACGGCCGCGGTGGCGTGGCGGCCTACGCCGACTACGCCCAGTGGGAAGCGGAACGGAAGGATCGCGAAACGTCGGCCCGCGTCGACAGGGACGACGGCGACACCGCGGCGCCGAAACGCGAGACCCGCGAAGCCGCGTCTGCGCCGCGCCCGAAGAAACTCGGCTACCTCGAACAGAGGGAGTGGGACGAGATGGAAGCGCGCATCCTCCAGGCTGAGGAGCAACTGGCCGAGGCCTCGCGCCACGCGGTCGATCCGCTGGTGGCCTCCCTCGCCGACGAAGTGGCCTCACGCTACCGCCGTCTCGACGCGGCCCAGGCCGAGGTGGATCGCCTCTACGCGCGCTGGGCCGAGCTCGAGGAGAAGCGCCAGGCGGCTTCCTGAGCGGCCGTCAGCCTTCGAAGTTCACCGTCACCGAACCGCGCGTGCTGCTCGCGCACGGCATCCTCGAAAGTGGTCATGGAGCGTTTCCGTAGGTGATGCGATAGATGAAGCCCGCCTTGTCGTCGCTCACGTAGAGAGCCCCGTCGCTGCCCGTGGCCACCCCCGCCGGGCGGCCCTTCACCTTGCCGTCGCCGTCCACGAAGCCCGCCGCGAAATCCTCGGCCTGGCCCGCCCGGCCGTCGGCGGAGAAAGGCACGCGAACAACCTTGTAGCCGGTGGGCACCGAGCGGTTCCACGAGCCGTGAAAGGCCACGAAGAGGTCGCCGCGATACTCCTCCGGGAAGAGCTGTCCCGTGTAGAAGGCCAGGCCGAGGGGAGCCGAGTGGGCCTGCATCTTGACGGCCGGAGCCGCCACGCCCTTGCAGCCTTCGTCCTTGCCAAAGTCCGGATCCACGAGGTCGCCGGCGTGGCAGCGGGGCCAGCCGAAATCGGCGCCTTGCTTCACCACGTTGATCGTTTCCGGAGGGAGGTCGTCCCCCAGCCAGTCACGGCCGTTGTTGGTGGCCCACAGCTCGCCGGTCGCCGGGTGCAGGGCGAGACCCACGGCGTTGCGCAGGCCCTTCGCGAACACCTTCTCGCCGGTGGCAGCCGGGCCGTCGTAGACGACGACCGACGCGCGGCGCTCGTCCTCCTCGATGCAGACGTTGCAGCTCGATCCCACCGACACCACCATGCGGCCGTCGCGAAGGAAGTCCACGGTGCGCGTGCTGTGGCCGGCGGTCGGATAGTTGTCGATGAGCACGCGGCGCTCGTCGGCGACGCCGTCGGCGTCGGTGTCCTTCAGTTCGATCACGCCGGTGGGGACGCCCACGTAGAGGGCGCCGCGGTGCCACGCCACCGAGTTGGGTGACGCCAGCGAATCGGCGAAAACCGCATGGATGTCGGCCACCCCGTCGCCCGTGCTATCGGCCAGGGCCAGGATGCGGTCGCGGCCGGACTCGGCCACATAGAGACGAC
>JBHEPB010000229.1:0-4561 GCA_046260515.1 Binatia bacterium | reverse complement strand
CCCCGCCTCTTCGAACGGTTCTACCGTATCGACAAAGCCCGCAGCAGGGCCGTGGGGGGGACCGGCCTCGGGCTGGCCATCGTCAAGCACATCGTCCAGAGCCAGGGCGGCAGCGTCCACGTCGAGAGCCGACCCGGCTCGGGGAGCACCTTCACGCTGCGCTTTCCCCTGGGCTGAGGCCGGTCTACGCCAGACGTCGTCGGCGCCACGTTCATCGATCTCTTGCGCTTCGCTCACGGGATCCTAACCTTGCCTGAATACAATCCCGTCCCGGAGCGGCCAGCAGTGAGCAGGAGCGACGATCCCCCGGACCGGGCCCTCTCCCAGGAGAACCACCGATGAAGCCTTTCCCCATCCTGACGTCGACCCTTGCTCTGGCGACCTGCCTCGTCACGGCGGCCACTGCCCAAGTGGTGGTCGATCCCGCGATCCCGGCCTATGCCCCGGTCAAGGGAGTCTCCGGAACCATCAAGAGCGTCGGTTCCGACACCATGAACAACGAGATGACGCTGTGGGCCGAGGGCTTCAAGACCTTCTATCCCAACGTCCAGGTCGAAGTGGAGGGCAAGGGTTCCTCCACCGCGCCGCCGGCCCTGGTGGCGGGCACCGCCCAGTTCGGTCCCATGAGCCGGCCCATGAAGGACGCCGAGAAAGCCGACTTCAAGAACGCCTTCGGCTACGAACCGACCGAGATCGGGACCAGCATCGATATGCTCGCGGTCTTCGTCCACAAGGACAACCCGATCGCGCAGCTCACCCTCCAACAGCTCGACGGCATCTTCTCCAAGACCCGCAACACCGGCGGCGCCGACATCGCGACCTGGGGAGACCTCGGTCTCACCGGCGAATGGAAGGACAGGCCGATCAGTCTCTACGGCCGCAACTCGGCCTCCGGCACCTACGGCTACTTCAAGGAGCACGCCATCAGCAAGGGCGACTTCAAGGACACCGTCAAGGAGCAGCCCGGCAGTTCCACCGTGGTGCAGGCCGTGGCCAGCGACCGCTACGCCATCGGCTACAGCGGCATCGGCTACAAGACAGCCGACGTTCGCGCGGTGCCCCTTGCCAGGAACGCGTCGGCCGCGGCGGTCGCGGCAACCCCGGAGAACGCCTACACCGGCGAGTATCCCCTGTCGCGTTTCCTCTACCTCTATCTCAACAAGAAGCCCGGCGAGGCGCTCGATCCCCTTCGCGGCGAGTTCCTGCGCTTCGTGCTTAGCCGCCAGGGCCAGGAAACCGTCGTCAAGGACGGCTACTACCCCCTGACCCAGGCCCTCTGCGAGCAGCAGAAGGCGGCCGCAGGCCTCAACTGATTCCCGGCGGGAGCGGAGGCGGGGCAGGATTGCCGCCCGCCGCGTCCGCTCTCGCACCGGAACCGCGATGACCACCGAACGGCGACCCAGGAGGCAGCGCTCGACGCGGACGTCGGTCCAGTTGGCCGACCGTGTTGCGCGCCAGGTCATCCGCATCGGCGGCATAGGCACCATCGCCGCAATCTCCACCGTCTTCCTCTTCCTGTCGTGGGTGGTGTGGCCGCTGCTGCGGGCCGAGACGCTCGGCGCGCCCCGTGTCGTCGGCGGCGAGGCCGGCGTGGATCTGGGCGGTGAGAAGATCCTGGCCGCCGGCACCGACGACGCCCTTTCCATCGTGTGGGCCTACGGCGATCGCGGACGCTTCCTTGCGGTGGCGGCGAGCGACGGCCGGCTTCTCCAGGAACTGCGTCCCTTTCCCGAGGTGCCGACCGCGTGGTCCTTCCCGGTGCGCGCGGACAGGGGCATCCTCGGTTTCGCCGACGGCAGCATCCGTTTCGTCCAGATCGACCACCGCACCGAGTACCGCGATGCCCACGCGATGCCCGCCGAGGCTTCGGCTCACGCGGTGGGAGAACGCTTCCTGCTCGAGGGCAAGGTGGCCGAACGCGTCGGCGTGGACCAGTTCGCCCTGCGCAGCGTCGCCTGGACGCCGGGCGAGCCCATCGTCCTCACCGCCGGCGTCGCGATCGTGGCGGTGGACCTCTCGATGACCTCCAGCGGGCCGGCTTCCGCCTCAGTGGACGCCGACGGCGTCCTGCGCGTCACCCAGGTCCGCACGACGCGGAACTTCCTGACGGGCAAGGAAACTCTTTCGGCCGAGTCCGGCGAGATCCGCCTGGAGATCGTGGGCGAGCGCGGCCTCCCGCGTTGGGTGCTGCTGAGAGGACTCGGCGACAACGCCCTGGCGGTGTGGGAGGACGGACACGCCGTGCGCGTCGATGTCCGCGACCTCGCCCGTCCCAAGGTGGCCGAGGAACTGGACTTCCTGCCGGATGCAGCGGCGCGGGTCAGCACCATCGCCTTCCTCAACGGCAAGAACACGCTGCTGGTCGGCGACACGGCCGGCGCCCTCACGGCCTGGTTCCGGGTGCCCGCGCCGGCGATGGCGACGGGCGACGGCGCCCACTTCATCCGCGCCCACGAATTCCCGCGGGCCACTTCGGCGGTGACGGCCCTCGCTGCCTCTCCGCGCACGCGCATGATGGCGGCCGGCCATGCCGACGGCACGGTGAGGGCCCTGCACGTGACCTCGAGCCGCGTCGTGGCCGAATCGCGCACCCCGGACGGGAGCGCAGTGGCGGCGCTGGCGATGGTTCCCGACGACAGCGCCGTGGTGGCCTGGGCCGGCGACTTCCTGGCTTTCCGCCTGGAGGCGCCGCATCCCGAGGTTTCCTGGGCATCCCTGCTTCGCCCCGTGCACTACGAAGGCTACCCCGGCGCTGAACACGTCTGGCAGTCATCGAGCGGAACCGACGACTTCGAACCCAAGTTCGGCCTGTGGCCTCTGGTTTTCGGAACCCTGAAGGCCACCGTCTACGCGATGCTCATCGGCGTGCCGATCGCTCTGCTGGCGGCGATCTACACCAGCGAGTTCCTGCACCCCGACATCAAGTCCACTGTCAAACCGACCATCGAGATGATGGCCAGCCTGCCGAGCGTGGTGCTCGGCTTCCTGGCGGCCCTCATCCTCGCACCCCTCGTCGAGAACGCCGTGCCCGAGGTGCTCGCCGCCATCGTCCTCATTCCGCTCTCTCTACTGGCCTCGGCCCACCTGTGGCAGTTCCTGCCCGGGGGCCGCAGGTCACGCCTGCAGGGGCTGCGTCTCGTGCTTGCCGCCGCGGCCATCGTGGGCGGCGGCGCGACGGCCGCCCTGCTCGGTCCCCTCTTCGAGGAATGGCTCTTTGCCGGCAACCTGCGCCTCTGGCTGGACGGAGGCGTCGGCGACGCTACCGGCGGCTGGGTTCTTCTCCTGCTCCCTCTTGCGGCGGTGATCGCCGGCCTCGCCGCCACGCGTCTGGAGGCGCGGGTCCTGGCCGGGCGCGGCTCGGCTGCGGTGCGTTCCCTTGCGACCTTCGTCGTCGCTGTCGCCGCGGCCTTCGCGCTGGCGCTCGCGGCCGCGTCGCTGCTCTCGGCGGCCGGCCTCGACCTGCGGGGTTCCCTGCTGGGCACTTACGTCCAGCGCAACGCGCTGGTGGTCGGGTTCGTGATGGCCTTCGCCATCGTGCCCATCATCTACACCATCGCCGAGGACGCGCTGTCGAGCATTCCGGAGAACCTGAGGGCAGGCTCCCTGGCTCTCGGCGCAACACCCTGGCAGACGGCAGTGCGCATCGTGGTGCCGACGGCGATGAGCGGGCTGTTCTCCGCGGTGATGATCGGCCTCGGCCGCGCGGTGGGCGAGACGATGATCGTGCTCATGGCAGCCGGCAACACGCCCGTCCTCGACTGGAACATCTTCAACGGCTTTCGCACGCTGTCGGCCAACATCGCGGTGGAACTGCCGGAGGCCGTGCGCAACGGCACCCACTACCGGACCCTCTTCCTCGCCGCCTTCACCTTGTTCGTGATGACCTTCGTGCTCAACACCGCGGCCGAGATCATCCGCCTGCGCTTCCGCAAGAGGGCCCAGCAGCTGTGAGCCTCACGAAGGACAGGGCAACGGCGCCGCCGGCGGGTCCTTCGCGCTCCATCGCTGCCGGGGAGCGGCGGCGCAGCATGGACGCCGCGGAGCGGCGGCGACTCCGCGCTGCCGCCACGGGCCTGCGCGCCGGCGGCGAGCCCCTGTTGTGGCTCACGTCCGGCGGCCTCGCTGTGTCCCTCATGATGATCGTCGGCCTGCTCTCGCTGGTCGTGGCCGAAGGCATCGACACCTTCTGGCCGGTGCCCGTCGTGCGTGTGGAAGTGTCCGACGGCCCGGTGGTGGTGGGCGAGGTGACCCGCGAGGAGTGGTACGACCCGGCCCCCGAAGTGATCGGTGCCCTGCCCGAGGTCGCGCGCGCGAAGGCGAGGGCGGCAGTGGACGGCGCCGGCGGCAAGTCGCTGCGCCGCCTCGTGAGGACGGGGAACTTCGAGATCACCGGGGAGCATTTCCGCTGGGTGAGCGACTTCTCCACCACGTCGGAAACGCAGCCGGACTGGGCCATGGTCGTCGAACGCCGCACCTGGGGACGTTTCTACGGCGAGGCAGTGTCCCTGCTGGAGGACGGTGCTCCCGTCGCCGTCGCGCCGGAGGAGGTCGTGGCGGGGTT
>JBHEPB010000222.1:0-7919 GCA_046260515.1 Binatia bacterium | reverse complement strand
CAGCAGGGCCTCGAACTCGCGGCGGATCTCCGACGACGGCCTGGGCGAAGGCTCGACGCTCGGCACGATGGCGGTGGGAAGCAGGGGAGCCGAAGGAGTTGCGGTCTGGGGGCGGCGCGGATGGGAAGTTGCCACGGGATTCCTCGGAAGGGGTCGTTCGTGTTGGTTCGGGGATCAGCTGACGGCGTCCACCAGTTCGATGAGGCCGAGCTCGCGCAGGGCGGCGATCACGCAGCCCTTGACCTCCTCGATGGTGTCGCAGCGCAGGGCCTCGCCGGCCACACGAACGGCGTCGTCGTAGCGGGCGCTGCGCACAAAATGCTTGATGACGGGCACCGACGGCGCCCCCATGCTGAGTTCGTCCAGGCCCATGCCGATGAGCAGCAGGGTGCACAAGGGGTTGCCGGCCATTTCGCCGCACACGGCCACGCGCCGGCCCGCGTCGTGGGCGGCGTCCACCGTCATGCGGATCGACTGCAGCACGGCCGGGTGCAGGGGCTCGTACATCGAAGCTACCTTCAGGTTGTCGCGGTCCACGGCCAGCGTGTACTGGATGAGGTCGTTGGTGCCGATGGACACGAAGTCCACCTCGCGCATCAGCTGGGGAGCGCGCAGCACCGCCGCCGGGACCTCGATCATGGCGCCGAGTTCCACGTTGGGCGGCGTCTCGAGGCCGGCCGCCGCCAGGTCGGACAGGCACTCGGCATAGATCTCGCGCACGCGGCGCATCTCCTCCACGTTGGTGATCATCGGGAAGAGCAGGCGCAGGGGAGCCCCTTCGGCGGCCCTCAGCACGGCGCGGATCTGCTCGCGGAAGAAGTCCTCGGACTCCAGCGAGAGCCGGATCGAGCGCAGGCCGAGAAAGGGATTGCGCTCGCGCACCTGGGAGCCGAACAGGGGATGCTTGTCGGCGCCGAGGTCGAGGGTGCGGATGGTGACCGGCCGCCCCTTCATGCGCGCGAACACGCGGCGGTAAAGGTTGCACTGCTCTTCCTCGTTGGGGAAGTCGCGGTAGGACAGGAAGGGAAACTCGGTGCGGTAGAGCCCGATGCCCTCGGCGCCGTAGCGCGAGACGAGGTCGAGCTCGCCGATGAGGCCCACGTTGGCCAGCAGGCTGATGCGGTGGCCGTCGAGGGTCTCGGCCGGCAGGTCGCGCAGATGCTCCAGGCCTCGCTGGAAAGCGCGGTACTCGCTGTGGAGACGGCGGTACTCGGCCACCACGTCGGCCCCCGGCCTCACCCACACCGTGCCCGAGTTGCCGTCCACGACCACGTCGGCCCCTTCCTGCACGGCTTCGAAGACGCCGTCGGCGCCGACCACGGTGGCGATGCCGAGGGACTTGGCCAGGATCACGGCGTGCGAGGTGACGCCGCCGCTGGAGGCGACGATGCCGCAGAGCTTGTCGTGGTCCACCGTGGCCAGGTCGGTCACGGACAGCTCGAGGGCGATCAGCACCGCGTTGTCGTTCACCGGGGGAGCGCCGCCGCCGACCCCGACCAGGTGGGCCAGGATGCGCTGGCCGGCCTCGCGGACGTCGGCGGCGCGTTCGCGGAGGTAAGGATCGGTCATCTCTTCGAAGCGCTCCACGTAGTCCTGGACCACGACCTTGAGGGCCCCTTCGGCGGCGATTCCCTTGTCGATCTCCTCCAGGATGCGCGCCGCGAAGGAACGGTCCTCGATCATCATCCGCAGGGCCTCGAAGATGGCGCCGCCGACTTCCGGCACCAGCTCGCGCATGCGCAGCCGCGCGGCTTCCACTTCGCGCACCGCTTCGGCAAGGGCCGCCTCGAAGCGGGCGCTCTCGATCCTGGCGCCCTGCCCGGCCGCCACCTCGACGCCGCCGAGGCTGACGGGCTGCTCGATGCGGTGGGCACGTCCGATGCCGACGCCCGGCGAAGCGCCGAGGCCGGAGAACATCACCGTGCCGACGCCGCGGGTCTTCTTTTCGGCGCGGGCCCTGGCGCTCTCGAGGTTCTCGAGGCGCGTCACCGCTTTCTGCATCTCGCGGCGGTAGCGCTCGCGCTCCTCCTCCTGGCGCTGGAGGCGCTCGGAGAGGTGGGCATTGACCATGAAGGCGCGCACCTGTCCGGCCACCGAGCGGGCCAGGCTCACTTCCTCGGGTGCGAAGCGGCGGCGGCGGCGGCTCTGCACCACCAGCACGCCCAGGGTCGCGCTGCTCTCGCCGACGGGAACGCCGAGGAAGGAGTGGTACTTCTCCTCGCCGGTTTCCGGGAAGAACTTGAAACGGGGATGGGCCAGGGCGTCGTCCACGACGACGGCGGCCTGTTCCTCGACGACGAGACCCACGAGGCCCTCGCTCTTGCTCATGGTGACGCGGCCGATGCTGCGGGCCGGCAGGCCGTGGGTGGCGGCCAGGCTGAGAAGCCCGGTTTCCTCGTCGTAGCTGTAGAGGGAGCAGACCTCGCAATCGAAGGCCGCGGCGACCATGCGCACCAGGCCCTCCAGGGCCTCGCCGGGCTCGGAGGCCCGGTCGAGCAGCACCGTCAGGTCCTCGAGCAACCGAAGGTGGCGGCGCGTGCCGCGCGGCCGGTCCGGTGTCGAAGCACGTTCCGCCGGTTCTGGAGATGTCTCTTTGATGGCCGGAGCTTATATCAGCGAAAACGCTCGGCTCAATATGACGACGGCGCGCGCAGGCGGCCGCGGCCGCTGCCGACGGCCGCGCCGAGCAGGCGGCGAACGTGAGCGCGGGCCGCGCGAACGGCCGGGACGAGATCGTCGCCACAGGCCAGCCTGGCCGCCACCGCCGACGCCAGAGCGCATCCGGTCCCGTGCATGGAGCCCGGAATCCTCGGAGATCGCAGCAGGATGTCCCTGCCCCCGCAGCGAAGCAGGTCCACGGGGTCGCCGGGCAGGTGCCCGCCCTTGACCAGCACCGCGCCCGCGCCCATCTCCACGAGAACGCGGGCGGCCCGTTTCATCCCCTCCAGATCCGCCACGCGAAGCCCGGCAAGGACCCTGGCCTCGGCCAGGTTCACGGTCACCAGCGTGGCCAGGGGCAGCAGGGAATTGGCAATGGCCGCTGCCGTGCCCCGCCCCACCAGGCTCGCGCCTCCGGTGGCGACGAGCACCGGGTCGAGGACCAGCGGAAGGCCGGCGCGGCGGAGCGCGCCGGCCAGGACGCGGGCGCAGGCCGCGCTCGGCACCTGGCCGATCTTCACCGCCGCCACCGGCAGCCGCTTCAGCAGTTCGTCGAGCTGGGCGAGGACGTGGGCGGGCGCCACGGGGCGGAAGCTTTTCACTCCCCTGCCCGCCTGGACGGTTGTGGCCGTCACCACGGCCAGGGGCATGGCGCCCATGGCCTCGATCGAGCGCGCGTCGGCCACCACGCCGGCCCCGCAGGAAGGATCAAAGCCGGCGATGGCGACGACGAAGGGCGGCGGCGTTGTGGTGGGCTTCCCCTTCACGACGCGGCGGCCCCGGCTTCTTCCGCGAGGGCCTCGGCGACGGTCGCCGCCGCTTCCACCGCAATGCTGCCGTGGATGGGCAGGCACAGCACTTCGCGCGCCGCCGCTTCCGAGCAGGGAAGATCCCCCTCTTTTCCCCCGAGGCCTGCGAAACAGGGCTGGAGATGAAGGGGAAGAGGATAGAAGACCCGCGTGGCCATCCCCCGTCGTTCGAGCGCCGCCGCCACGCGGTCGCGACGCCCGGCGCCGGTCAGCCTTACCGCGTACTGGTGCCAGACGTGGGAGTCGGCGGCCTCGGGAATGTCCGGCAGTTCGAGGAGGCCGCCAGTGGCGGCCTCAGCGAGGCGCTCGCCGTAAAGGGCGGCGACGGCGCGGCGGTGGCGCGTCCACGCTTCCAGGCGGGGCAGCTTGGCGTTGAGGACGGCCGCCACCAGCTCGCCCATGCGGGCGTTGACGCCGGCTTCCAGGTGCTCGTAGCTGCCGGGCTCGCTGCCGTGGCTCCTCAGCCTGGCCAGGCGCGCCGCCGCTGCAGGATCCCCGCACAGGATCATGCCGCCGTCTCCGCCGCCGCCGAGGTTCTTGGTGGGATAGAACGAAAGGCAGCCGGCGTCGCCAAACAGCCCCACCGAACCGCCGCCGAGGCGGCAATCCACGGCCTGGGCGGCGTCTTCCACCACCTTCACGCCGAGTTCGGCAGCCAGGGCGACGATCTCCGGCATGGCGGCGGCGCGTCCGTAGAGATGCACGGGAAGCAACGCGGCCAGGCGCGCGCCGCTTCGACGATGGCGATGCACGCCGCCGTCGGCGCGGAACTCCCCGTCCACGGCGGCGCGCATCTCCGCCCCGCCGGCCAGGAACGTGCCGCGGTCGATGTCGCAGAACACCGGCACCGCTCCGGTGCGCAACACGGCGCCGGCCGTCGCGAAGAACGTGAAGGCGGGCAGCAGCACCGCGTCGCCCGCGCCGATGCCGAGGGAGAGCAGGGAAAGGACCAGGGCCTCGCTGCCCGACGACACGGCCACGGCGCCCCCGGCGCCGAGGCGGCGGCGAAGCGAGTCTTCCAGTTCGGCCGTCTCCGGCCCCAGCACGAACTGCTGCCGCGCCAGCACGCCGTCGAGGCGACGCCGCGCCTCGGCCTCCACCGCCGCGAAATCGCCCGCCAGGTCGAGGAAGGGGATCACGGCTCGCCGAGCCCTGCCGCGCGCAGCAGCAGCGACATCGACTCGCCCGCCGAACCGCGCAGCAGCACCGTCGCCAGATGGTCCTTGGGCGTCTCCTCGTTGTTGACGATGACCAGCGGCGCGCCGGCCCGCACGGCGGCGTCCGGCAGGGACGCGGCCGGGTAGACGACCAGCGACGAGCCGACGACCACGAAAAGGTCGCAGGACTCGGCCGCCTCGAAAGCCTCGCGGGTTTCGCGCTCGGGCATGGCCTGCCCGAAGGAGATGGTCGCGGGCTTGACCGGATCCCCACAGCTTTCGCAGCGAGGAACCTCGATCTCCCCGCGCACCAGGCGTCCGTGCAACTGCTCGCGGTCGTGCACCGCGCCGCAGCTGATGCAGGAGGCCTTCAGCGACGAGCCGTGGATCTCGATCAGGCGAGCGGGGGAGGATCCTGCCTTCAGGTGCAGGCCGTCGATGTTCTGCGTGACGAGCCTGGAGAGCTTGCCGGCCCTTTCGATGGCGGCGATGGCGCGGTGCGAAGCGTTGGGCTCGGCGTCGCGCAGCACGGGATAGGACTCGGTGGCGAGCTTCCAGTAGTCGCGGCGGGTCTGTTCGCGGGTGCAGAACAGGTCGAAGGTGAGTTGGCGGGGATCGTAGCGCGACCAGAGGCCGCCCGGGGAGCGGAAGTCGGGAATCCCGGATTCGGTGGAGATGCCGGCGCCGGTCAGGAACACGATCGACGTCGCCTCGGCGACGAGGGAAGCGGCGCGCGCCAGCGCGGCGCAGTCCATGGTCGCGCGCGCCAGCGCGGCGCGGTCCATGGTCGCGCGGGCCGGTGCCGAAGTGTCCCCTGGTATCGGCCTGGCCACGCGCTGTGGCTATAACGGGCTCCCTGCCCTCCCTCAAGCGCACGCGGCTGCGTGCAAGTTCGAACGGCATTGGGTAAAAGTGGCAGGCGAGCCTGCGTCGGCGGGCCGCGGTATCCCCGGGTGTTGCGCGTTCTCAAGTGGCTGGTCGCCATCACCCTCACCCTCGCGGCGGCCGTCGGCGGCGCGATCGTGCTGTCCGCCTACGACGAGCTCACGTCCACCCTGCCCCCCATCGACCATCTGCTCGAATACGAGCCGCCCGTGGCCACACGCGTCTACGCGGCCGACGGGACCCTGATCGAGGAGTTCTTCCGCGAGCGCCGCTACCGGGTGCCGATCGAGCAGATTCCCCCCATGGTGCGCAATGCCTTCCTCGCCGCCGAGGACGCCGACTTCTTCGCGCATCACGGCGTGGACCTGGTCGGCATCGTGCGGGCCTTCCTGGCCAATCTTCGCGCCGGCGACGTGGTGCAGGGCGCCAGCACCATCACCCAGCAGGTGGTCAAGGCCCTGCTGCTCTCCCCCGAGCGCAGTTACGAACGCAAGATGAAGGAGATCCTGCTCGCCATCCGCCTCGAGCAGCACCTGTCGAAGGACGAGATCCTCGAGCTCTACCTCAACCAGATCTATCTCGGGGACGGCAACCACGGCGTCGGCGCCGCCGCCCGCAACTACTTCGGCAAGTCGGTGCAGCAGTTGACGGCCGCCGAGGCGGCGATGCTGGCCGGCCTTCCGGCCGCGCCGAGCCGCTACTCGCCCAACCGCGCCCCGGAGGCAGCCCGCGTCCGCCAGCTCTACGTTCTGCGCCGCATGTTCGAGGAGCACTTCCTGAGCGCCGGAGAACATCAGGCGGCCATCCGTGCGGAACTGCGCCTGCTGAAAGGCCGGCAACGGCCCGACTCGACCCGCAACTACTACACCGAGACCGTCCGCCTCCAGCTCGAGGACATGTTCGGCGCCGAAGCGCCCTACAACCAGGGCTACACCGTCCACACCTCGATGCAGCCCCGCCTCCAGGCGCTGGCCCAGGCGGCAGTGCGCAACGGCATCGAGCGCATCGACAAGGCCCTCGGGTACCGGGGCCCGCGCGCACGGCTCTCCGTGGAGGAGCAAAAGGCGCACATCGCGAGGGTGAAGGCCGAGATCAACGGCGCCGAACCCGACCCCGAACGCCTCTACGAGGCCGTCGTCACCGGCGTGGCCACCGGCCGCATCGACGTCGTGGCCGGCCCCTGGACGGCCACGGTGGACACGTCGAAGGTGCGCTGGGCCTACGGTGTCAAGAATCGCACCTTCCACACGGGCGATGTGGTCGAGGTTCGCACGCGCGAGACCGCCGCCGCCAACGTGGACGCGCCCGCGGAGGAGACGGCCGGAGACCAGGCGCTGACCTTCCACCTGGCCCAGACGACGAAGATCGAGGCCGCGATGATCGCCATCGACGTCGAGGACGGCGGCATCGCCGCCATCGTCGGCGGCTACGATTTCCTCGGCAGCCAGTTCAACCGGGCCCTGCAGGCGATGCGCCAGCCGGGTTCGGCCTTCAAGCCCTTCGTCTACGCCGCGGCCCTCGACAACGGCTTCACGCCGGCCAGCATCCTCCAGGACTCTCCGGTCGAGTACATGGACCACGACAAGGTCTGGGCTCCGCGCAACTACACGCGCGACTACAAGGGCCCCATCCGCCTTCGCACCGCGCTCGAGCAGTCGCGCAACGTGGTGTCGGTGAAGCTGGTGGACAAGGTCGGCATCAAGACCGTCGTCGAGTACCTCGACCGCTTCCGCTTCGACGCGAAGTTCGGCGCCAACCTCTCCCTCGGCCTCGGCACCTCGGAGATGACACTCAAGGACATCACCGAGGGCTACACCGCCTTCGCCAACGGCGGCGTCAAGGTGGAACCCGTCCTCATCCGCCGCATCGAGGACAAGCAGGGCCACGCGTTCTTCAACAAGGAGCCGCGTCGGCGCGAAGTGCTCTCGCCCCAGACCGCCGCGCTGATGACCTACATCCTCGAGGGCGTCGTCGAGCGCGGCACCGGCACCAGCGTGAAGGCCCTGGACCGCCCCGTGGCCGGCAAGACCGGCACCACCAACGAGCAGCGCGACGCCTGGTTCCTCGGCTACACGCCGACCCTCGTCGTCGGCGTGTGGGTGGGCTTCGACGATCCCAACCAGACCATGGGCAAGATGGGCACCGGCGGCCGCGTGGCCGCGCCGATCTGGCTCGACTTCATGAAGCCGGCCCTCGCCGGCACGCCGGTGCGCGACTTCGAGATTCCCGACGGCATCAGCTGTGTGAACATCGACCCCTGGTCGGGCAGGCGGGCGGGCGAGTGGACCTCCAAGCCCTTCCTCGAGTGCTTCAAGGCCGGCACCGAGCCGGGCGTGGCGGTGGCGGCGAACACCGTCGATCCCGACGTCCACACGGGCGAGATGGATTCGCCGCGGGCCACCGGCCCCGG
>JBHEPB010000220.1:0-12302 GCA_046260515.1 Binatia bacterium | reverse complement strand
CCAGCTCGAACTCACCCACTCCGAGTTCCTCGTGTTCAAGAACTCGGCGAACAGCGCCATCAGCGTCGTTTACCGGCGGCGCGACGGGCACTACGGACTGATCGTCCCGACCGCCTGAAGGCCGCCCCATGCGCCTGTCGTCGATCCTGGACCCGAGCTGCGTTGTCCTCGATGTCGGCAGCGGTTCCCGCGAGGACGTGCTGGCGCGCGTGGCGGCGCCCATCGCGGCCTTGCGGCCCGACCTCGACGGCGCCTCCATCCTGGCCGAACTGGTGCGCCGGGAGACCGAAAGCAGCACGGCCATCGCCGACGGCATCGCCATCCCTCACGCCAAACCCGACGGCCGCAACGTGGTCACCGCCAGCTTCGGCCGCTCCCGCGAAGGCATCGACTTCGAGTCCCTGGACGGCAAGCCCACCCGCCTGCTGGTGGTACTCGTCTCCCCAGCCTCCAACCCCGCCGTGCACGTGAAGTGGCTGGCCCACGTGGCCCGCGTGCTGGCCGATGCGCCTACACGGGCCGCCCTGCTGGAAGCCGGCAGCGTGGACGAGGTGCTGGCGACCCTGGCCCGTCGCGAGAGCGCCTTCGACGACGACAACGGGCGTCCGTCCGGGGAAGCGCGATGAGCGCCTCTGCCGATGCTCCCGCGCAGATCGATGTCGTCGTGGTCACGGGCATGTCCGGCTCGGGACGGTCCACCGCCATCCACGTCCTCGAGGACCTCGGCTACTACTGCATCGACAACCTGCCGAGCGCCCTGGTCAAACAGTTCGTCGGCCTCTTCGCCGGATCCGACGTGGGCCGTTCGCGCGTGGGGTTGGGCATGGACGTGCGCGACAGCGGCTACGTCCAGGCCTGGGCCTCGGTGCGCAAGGCCCTGGAGAAGGCCGGGCACCGGGTCACCGTGATCTTCCTCGACGCCGACGACGAGGCCCTGATCCGGCGTTACTCGGAAACCCGCCGGGTCCACCCCCTGGGCTCCGGCGGCGACCTGTCCGACGCCATCCGCGCCGAACGCGAACTGCTCGCGCCCCTGAGAAAGGCCGCCGACCTCGTCCTGGACACCAGCGGCCTGACCGTCCACGACCTGAAGAAGAGGCTGCGCACCTTTGCCGAGGGCTCCGAGGCCTACCGCGGGCCGACGGTCACGCTCAAGAGCTTCGGCTTCAAGTTCGGCGGCCTCATCGATGCCCACCTCCTCTTCGACGTGCGCTTCCTGCCCAACCCCTTTTTCATCCCGGAACTGAGGCCCCAGACCGGGCTCGACGCGGCCGTGGCCAACCACGTGCTGGCCGACGAACTGGCCCAGCGCTTCCTGGACCGGACCCTGGACTTCCTGGACTTCCTCCTGCCCCACTACGCGGAGGAAGGCAGGGCCTACCTCACGGTCGGCGTGGGCTGCACCGGAGGCAAGCACCGCTCGGTGGCCATCGTGGAAGAGTGCGCCCGCCGGCTTCGCCAGCACGGCGCGGCCGTGGTGGTGCGCCACCGCGACCTCGCCAAGGAGGCCCAGTGAAGCCCGCCAAGGAGGCCCGATGAGTAAGAAGGCGACTGCCGAGTTCACGGTCGGCAACCAGCTCGGGCTGCACGTTCGTGCGGCCGCGATGGTGGTCCGGACGATGACGCCCTTCACGAGCCGGGTCTCGATCCGCGCCGGAGGCAGCGTGGCCGACGCCCGCAGCGTCCTCGACCTGCTCACCCTGTCGGCCAGCAAAGGGACCAGGATCGTCGTCGAGGCCGAGGGCGACGACGCCGAAGCGGCGCTGGCCACGCTCGGCGACCTCATCGACCGGAACTTCGCCGAATAGCTCCCCTCCGCGCGCGCCGAGGGCCCAAGACCCCGCGAATGGAGGCAAATCCCGGCCCGCAGGCGCGTTTGACCCCCCTCCCCGCGACCGCTACTCAACGCGGCCATGGCCGACGAGTTCATCTTCACTTCGGAGTCCGTCTCCGAAGGCCACCCCGACAAAGTTTGCGACCAGATTTCCGATGCGGTGCTCGACGCGCACCTCAGCGGCGACCCTCACAGTCGCGTAGCCTGCGAGACCCTCGTCGCCACGAATCTCATCGTGATGGCCGGCGAAATCACCAGCAGCCAGGCCGTGGACTACGAAAAGACGGCCCGCCAGGTGGCCCGCGACATCGGCTACGTCGGCACCGAGGGTTTCGACGCCGACGAGGTCGAGGTGATCACTCGCCTCGTTCGCCAGTCTCCCGACATCTCCCAGGGCGTTACCGTCGGCCAGGGCCTGCACGAAGAGCAGGGCGCCGGCGACCAGGGCCTGATGTTCGGCTATGCCTGCGACCAGACCGAAGAACTGATGCCGCTGCCCATCTCGCTCTCGCACCGCCTGGTCGAGAAACTCGCCGAAGAGCGCCACAGCGGCCGCCTCCCCTACCTCCGCCCCGATTCGAAGTCCCAGGTCAGCATCGAGTACCGCGACGGCAAGCCGGTGCGCGTGACGACGGTGGTGATCTCCACCCAGCACGCCGAGTCCGCCACCCTCGAGCAGATCGTCGCCGACGTGAAGCAGCAGGTGATCCTGCCCATCGTGCCGGCCCACCTGCTCGACGCCGACACCATCTACCACGTGAACCCCACCGGCCGCTTCGTCGTCGGCGGGCCCTCGGGCGACTCGGGGTTGACCGGCCGCAAGATCATCGTGGACACGTACGGCGGCTGGGGCCGCCACGGCGGCGGCGCCTTCTCCGGCAAGGTTCCCTCCAAGGTGGACCGCTCGGCGGCCTACATGTGCCGCTACCTGGCCAAGAACGTGGTTGCCGCCGGCCTGGCACGGGCTTGCGAAGTGCAGGTTGCCTACGCCATCGGCGTGGCCCAGCCGGTGTCCGTGCACATCGACACCTTCGGCACCGGCAAGATCGCGCCCACCGCGATCGCGCAGAAGCTGCGCGACGAAGTGGACCTGAGGCCGGCCTCGATCATCGAACTGTTCCAGCTCAAGCGGCCGATCTACCGCAAGACCGCCGCCTACGGGCACTTCGGACGCAGCAGCGACGGCGGCTTCTTCCCCTGGGAGAAGACCGACCTGGCCGCCAGGCTCGGCTGAGGCGCGCCCCCGCCCGCGGCACGGGAGTCCTCGCCGCACGTTGAAGAACGATCGCGAACGTCGCGATCCCCCGATCCACGCCAACCCATCGTACGCGGACCCTGCCGCGCGGAAGCACAACATGGCCACCAAAAACGAACGTCACGACATCAAGGATCCCAAGCTCGCTCCCGCGGGCAAGAAGCGCGTCGACTGGGCCGCCCGCGACATGCCGGTGCTCGGCCTGATCGCCGAGCGCTTCCGCAAGGAGAAGCCGCTCGCGGGCGCCAAGATGACGGCCTGCCTCCACGTCACGGCCGAAACGGCCAACCTGATGCGCACGCTCAAGGCCGGCGGCGCGGACGTGGCGCTTTGCGCTTCGAACCCCCTGTCGACCCAGGACGACGTCGCCGCCACCCTGGCCATCGACGACAAGATCCCCACCTGGGCGATCCGTGGCGAGGACTCCAAGACCTACTACCGCCATCTCCAACTGGGCATCGAGCGCTCGCCCAACCTCACCATGGACGACGGCGCCGACCTGGTTTCCCTGCTGCACACCAGCATGAAGCAGTACGCCTCGCGCGTCGTCGCCTCCATGGAGGAGACGACCACCGGCGTGATCCGCCTGAAGGCGCTGGAAGGCGACGGCCGCCTGACCATCCCGGTCGTGGCGGTGAACGACGCCGACACCAAGCACCTCTTCGACAACCGCTACGGCACCGGCCAGTCCACGATGGACGCGATCATCCGCGCCACCGACGTGCTGATCGCCGGCAAAGTGGTGGTGGTGGTCGGTTACGGCTGGTGCGGACGCGGCGTGGCTTCGCGCGCCGCCGGCATGGGCGCCCAGGTGATCGTCACCGAGATCGACCCGATGAAGGCCCTCGAAGCCGCCATGGACGGCTTCCGCGTGATGCCGATGGCCAAGGCGGCGCGAGAGGGCGACATCTTCGTGAGCGTCACCGGCAACATGCACACGATCGCGGAGAAGCACTTCCCGATGCTGAAGGACGGCGCCATCGTCTCGAACGCCGGCCACTTCGACATCGAGATCGACGTGAAGGGCCTGACCAAGCTCGCCAAGAAGATCAACAAGAACCAGCGCCACTGCGTGGACGAGTACATCCTGGCCGGCGGCAAGCGCGTCTACCTGCTGGCCGAGGGACGCCTCGTGAACCTCGCGGCGGCCGAAGGCCACCCGGCCTCGGTGATGGACATGAGCTTCGCCACCCAGGCCCTCGCGGCCGAGTGGGCGTGGAAGGCGGCCAAGAAGGGCAAGCTCGACGTTCGCGTGCACGCCGTGCCGCGCATCATCGAAGAGGACGTCGCCTCGCTGAAGCTCGCCGCGATGGGCATCGCCATCGACAAGCTCACCCCCCAGCAGAAGAAGTACCTCAGCAGCTGGGAGTTCGGCACCTCCTGAGAAACCCGGGTGAGCCGCGAGCCGGCGAGCGGCGAAATCCAGACGCCACATCGAAGGGAAAACCCGGGACAGGTACAGGTTTCCGCGCTGCGCGGAAACCTGTACCTGTCCCGGGTTTTCTACTTCAGGCGGGGGTTGTCTACGGCGAGCTTCTCGGCGACGACGGCGCGCAGGTGGGCCAGCAGTTGCTCTCGCCAGGGGCCGGAGTCCGCGTCGCCGGCGTCGATGCGACGGCAGAGTTCGAACGACATTTCGCGCACGAGCGCAGCGGATTCTTCGTCGCTGACGAGCTCGGCTTCGCGGCCGAGCAGCGCCGCCAGCCTGGCCTGCTGGGCACGGTCCTGGGCCGGCCCCAGGGCCATCTCGCGGGCCACGATCCCCGCCGCGTTGGCGCCGACGAGAGCCTTGAAACGCAGGCCGCCGCCCAGGCGCGGCGCCACCTCCTCGCGCAGGAAGGCCGCCAGCGCTTCCAGCAGTTCAATCGCTGTCGGCTTGTCCTGCATGATCAGCCTTTCTCCGCCGCGTCGAGCAATGCGAGGATCTCGTGCTCGGTCTCGGCCACGCGCCGACCGATGGTGGCCAGTTCCACGTCGGGCCACTTGCCCGCCTTGTGGCGCTCGGCCTGCATGCGGCAGATGACGGCCCACTTCCAGTTGCCGAACAGTTCCCACCAGTGAAACGCTTCGAGGGAGCACGGCGCGCCGCCCGCGGCGGCATAGTGCTCCATCAACTCCTCGCGCGAGCAGAGCCCGCCCGCGGCGAGGTGATCGTTGCCGAAGCGCCAGGTGCGAACGCAGAGCCAGCCGAGGTCCTCCACGGGGTCGCCCACGTGACAAAGCTCCCAGTCGAGCACGGCCGTCAGTCCCGATTCATCGAACATCACGTTGCCGATGCGGAAGTCACCGTGCACCAGGGCCGGCCGCGGGGCCGGCGGCGCGTGGGCCGCGAGCCAGCGGCCCACCAGGCAGAGCAGCGGATAGGGCTGGTCAGCGGAGAAGGCGTCGAGGATCTGGACGTAGCGTTCGACCTCCGCCAGCGCGAAGCGGCGGGGATCGTCGCCGCCCGGCGCTCTTGCCGCCACAAAATGGAGAGTATCCACGTTGATGGAATGTACGCGCGCCAGTTCGCGGCCGAGTTGGCGGGGAAGGGCCGCACGGGCCGCCGCGTAGCGCTCGTCGCGGAGCAGACGGCGGGCCAGGGCCTCTCCCGCCACGAGGTCCATCACGAAGAACGCGCCGCCGAGGCCGTCCTCCTCGGACCCGGCCAGATGCACCGCTGGAACGGAGACACCGGCGCGGGCGGCCGCGGCCAGCACGTCAAACTCCTCGCGGCGGCTTCCCTGGCTACCGCCGGCGGCGTCCAGGCGAAGCACCAGGGTGCGGGCAGCGCCGTTCTCCTCGAGATCGAACGCGTAGACCCGGCACGAGGCTCCACCGGCCAGTCCGCGAAGGGACGCCACCACCGCTCCGGGATGGCCGTGGGTGCGAAGGTGGCCCTGGAGGGCGTCGCGGAGTCGATCGTCGCTCAAACTCTCCTCACGGGCCGGACCATCGGCGAGGGCGCGGACGGGACCGCGACCGGCAACATTCCGCCTTGTCTTTGCGTTGGGTAAAGAGTTACATCCCGCCAGTCAATCGTTCACATTCGAGCGAGTTTGTTTCGCTCCGAATCCGTGACCGGCACGGCCCCGCCTGCATGAAGTTCCCCTTCTTCAAGTCGCGCAAACGCAAGGCCAAGGACGAAGAGTCCGCGAAGGCCGAGAGCGCGGCTGCGCTCGAAGCGGCGACCGAAGCCGCCAAGCCCGAGAAGCCCGCGCCCAGACCGAGGTCTCGCCGGGTTCCCGCCGAGCAGGTTGTAGACTCGATCGGCTACGCGCTGGCCGCCGTTCCCTCGCTCGGGCCCACCGTGAAGGCTTGGCGCAAGCTCGGGTTCGCCGTCAGCGACAACTACACGTGGGAGGGTTGCCAGGCCGCCCACATCGATCTCGAAGGCGGCGGCATCCGCTTCGTCGCCGCCGATGCCGCGGCCACATCGGCCGCCGCCGACCTGGTGCGCGCCCGCCTCATCCTCGGCGCCGGCCTCTTCGGCTGGACTTGGTCCTGCGCCGAGCCGCACCGCTCCGCGCTGGCGATCGGGCAATTGGCCGAAAGCGACTTCCACGAGAAGTGCGAAGACTGGGACGACACCATCGTGCAGATCCCCATGGAACTGACGCCGGCCGCCGCCACCTGGCTCGAACGCACGCCGGAAGACCCCGACCCGCTACCTTCGCACGCCAACTCGATCACGCGCCTCGACCACATCGTGCTCCAGGTGAGCGCGTCGAGGGCGGCCAGCCAGACCTACGAGAAGCACTTCGGGTTGAAGGGCAAGACAGCGGCCATGAACGACCGCTACTACGCCTTCCTCAAGGCCGGCATCTCCCTGCTGGAGATCGTCGGGCCCATGAAGCCGGCCGAGGGGCAGGTGGCCAGCCGCATCACCGGCGGTCCCTGGGGCGTGGCCTTCGGCAGCAGCAACATCGACGCCACGGTCACCTTCCTCAAGATGGCGGGAGTGGAGGTCAACGAGCCCCACCGCGCCGTCCAGGGCGGCCGCATCACCGGCATGCCCACCCCTCTCGGCGGCATCCAGCTCGCCTTCATGGGCGAGTAGATGACTCGCCGCAAGACGACCGATCGCGATCTGGAACGCTTCGCGTCGCTGGCCTTCTCCCTGGCCGACATCACGCGCAGCGTGTCGATGCGCTACTTCCGCAACGACTTCGTGGCCGAGACCAAGGGCGACGCGACGCCGGTCACCATCGCCGACCGCGAGTGCGAACGCCTGCTGCGCGAGAGAATCCACGAAGTCTTCCCCGACCACGGCATCATCGGCGAGGAACACGGCAGCGAGCGCGCCGAGGCCAGCCACGTGTGGGTCCTCGATCCCATCGACGGCACCAAAGCCTTCATCAGCGGCCGCCCGCTGTTCGGGGCGCTGATCGCGCTGTGCCGCGAGGGCCGGCCCATCCTCGGCGTCATCGACTGCCCGGGCGTGGACGACCGCTGGGTTGGCCTCGAGGGCAGGCCCACCACCCACAACGACATGCCGTGCTATGCGCGCCGTTGCGGCCGCCTGGAAGACGCGCTGCTCTACTCCACCTCGCCCTACATGTTCCAGGGCGCCGACGCCGAGGCCTATGACCGGCTGCGCAGCCGCGTGAAGTACCCCCTGTTCGGCGGCGACTGCCACAACTACGGGCTGGTCGCGAGCGGCTGGGTGGACCTCGTGGTCGAGGCCCAGCTGAAGGTACACGACTGGGCCGCACTGGTGCCGATCGCCGAGGGCGCCGGAGCCCACATCAGCGACTGGTCGGGCCATCCCCTCGAATTCAGCAGCGACGGCCGCGTGGTCGTGGCCGGCGACGAGAGAATGCACGACGCCGCCGTCCGCCTCCTCGACGCCTGAAAACCCGGGACAGGTACAGGTTTCGCCTCCGGCGAAACCTGTACCTGTCCCGGGTTTTCGGCCAAACGATCGTTTGGACCCCGGGGCGATCCCGCGCTACACACCGCCGGTCCGGGCCGTGACACCAATTCCGCAGGGAGACGACCAGCATCATGCAGATCGAGAACAAGCTTTTCATCGGGGGCCAGTGGGCCACCCCTTCCACCGCTGCAACGATCGAGGTCGTCTCGCCTCATAGCGAGGAAGTGATCGCGAAGGTGCCGGAGGCCCGCGAGGCGGATGTGGACGCGGCCGTGGCCGCCGCGCGCCGCGCCTTCGACAGCGGCCCCTGGCCGCGCATGGCTGCCGCGGAGCGCGCCGCCCACATGGCCCGCCTCTCGGCCATCCTCCAGGGACGCAGCGAAGAGATCGCCGAGACCATCACGCGCGAGATGGGCTCGCCCATCAGTTTCTCGAACATGGGCCAGGCCATGGCCGCCAACATGGTGCTCGACTACTTCACGGGTCTCGCCCGCGAGTATCCCTTCGAGGAACTCCGCCAGGGCATGATGGGCCCCTGCCTCGTGCGCCACGAACCGGTGGGCGTGGTCGCGGCCATCGTCCCGTGGAACGTCCCCCTGTTCACCATCATGCTGAAGCTCGGACCGGCGCTCGCGGCCGGCTGCACGATCGTCCTCAAGCCGGCTCCCGAGACGCCGCTGGACGCCTACATCCTCGCGAACGCCTGCGTCGAAGCCGGCATCCCCGAGGGCGTGGTCAGCATCCTGCCGGCCGGTCGCGAAGTGGGCGAGCACCTGGTGCGCCACGCCGGCATCGACAAGGTGTCGTTCACCGGCTCCACGGCCGCGGGGCGCCGCATCGCGGCCGTCTGCGGCGAGCAACTGAAGCGCGTCACCCTGGAACTCGGCGGCAAGTCCGCCTGCATCGTGATGGAGGACGCCGACCTCGACATGGCCATCCCCGGCCTCATGGGCGGCGCCATCATGAACAACGGCCAGGCCTGCGTGGGCCAGACCCGCATCCTGGCGCCGCGTTCGCGCTACGCCGAAGTGGCCGAGAAGCTGGCCGCCGCGGTCGGCAACATGCGCGTCGGCGACCCCATGGACCCGTCCACCGAATGCGGCCCCCTCGTTTCCGACCGGCAACGCCAGCGCGTCGAAGGCTACATCGGAATCGGCCGCGACGAAGGCGCGAAGGTCGCCGTCGGCGGCGGGCGCCCCTCGGCGATGGCCAAGGGCTGGTACGTAGAGCCCACCCTCTTCACCGAGGTGAACAACGCGATGCGCGTTGCGCGCGAGGAGATCTTCGGACCGGTGCTGGTGCTCATCCCCTTCGACGACGAGAGCGACGCCGTCGCCATTGCCAACGACTCCGAGTACGGCCTGGCCGGCTCGGTGTGGACCGCCGACGTGGACCGCGGGCTGGATGTTGCCCGTCGCGTGCGCACCGGGGTCTACACCGTCAACGGCTTCATGATGGAGTTCGGTTCGCCCTTCGGCGGCTTCAAGAACTCCGGGGTCGGCAGGGAACTGGGACCGGAGGGACTGCGCGCCTACCTGGAGTCCAAGCAGGTGAACCTGCCCTGGGGCTACGAGCCCGCGCTGCGGCAGTAGTCGCGACGCCGCTCTCTCGGCCTTCACAAAATCGCGCCCGTTGCCTCGACAGCAACGGGCGCGATTTTTTTTGAGCGGGCACGGCGCCCGGGATCCCGTGCGCTCAGGGCGCCTCGGGCAGCGAGTACGCGACGATTCCGCCTTTGGAACTGGAGCCGCCGAGGACGTCCCCGTAAGGAACGTAGACCACGCCGTTGTCGATGGCCGCACCGCCGAGCACGCTTCCGTCCGGAACGGGCAGTGTCGCCAGCAGCGCTCCCGACGTGACGTCGTGGGCGTACAGGGCCGAAGCCGCCTGGCTGCCCACGTACAGGATGCCGTTGGCGATGGTGGGGCTGCTCCAGCTGTTCGCGAGCGGCTCCGACCAGCCCGTGGTTCCGTCCGCCCCGGTAAAGGAAAGCAGGTTGTCGTTGGCCGCGGGATAGGTGCTGAGGCTGAAAAGCGCCGCGAAGAACTGGTCGGTGGCCTCATCATAGGCCACCGCTCCGTTGAAGAGGCCGAAACCGGCGAAGCTCGGCGCGGCGGCCAGCACGTTGGACCACTCCAGCATTCCCGTCGCCTGGTTGACCGCGTAGAGCGTGCCGTCCTTGCCGCCGGCCACCGCCACCGGAAGCGTCCCGCCGTCCACGTTGGCGAGGATGGGACCGTTCAGGAAGCCATAGTCGTGGTAGGTGGGTCCGGCCACGAAAGACTGGAACTGTTCGGGGGCCTCCGTGCGGTACGCCCACTCGATGGCGCCCGTGGCCGCGTCCAGCTTGAAGATGCTGTCCGAATTCCCGACCGACGGGAAGGACAGGCAACCGACACTGGCCATGTAGACGTCGCCGCCGTCGGGCGAAGCGGCCACCGTGGCCGTGATGCCACCGCCTTTGGCCGGGATGCAGGCCGGGCAATCCGCATCGCTCGAGCACGACACCGACCGCTCCAGCCAGCATTCGCCTGTCACGCACCTGCCGGCTTCGAGGAAAGTGGCCGGGCAGTCCACGTTGGCCGAGCATGCGATGTCGGGGTTGCTGTCGCAGTTGCCGAGAAGGCAGGGAGAGTCGGGAACACCGCACTCGGCGTCCAGGGTGCATTCGATCGACGTGTCGTCGTAGCAGATGCGCTCGGGGATCGAGTACTGGCGCCACAGCTCGGCGCCCGTATCGAGGTCGAAGGCGACGAGAGTGCCGCGGGCGCAGGGAGCGTCGTTGTGGGACGCGATCCCGACCAGGACGCGGTTGTTCGCAACCGTGGGGCTGGCCCAGGCATGGCCTGCCTCGGGATCCTCCGAGGCGGCGTCGGCCTGCCACAGAAGGGTGCCCTTCTTCCCGTCGAGACAATAGACCTGGCCCTTGCTGTCGGCGACCAGCACGCGGCCGTCGGCCGTCAGCGTCACCGAACTCTGGACGCCGAGTTCGAGGACGCTGCCGGAGTTGAACGTCCACTTGAGCGTGCCCTTCTTCTTGTCGATCGCGTAAACCCTTCCGTCCCAGGAACTGGTGTAGACCAGCTTGCGACCGACCGTCACCGTCGAGGAGATGGTCTTGCCGTAGGGAGGGTTGGGGTTGTAGGAGGGCGGGATGAAGGCCCACTTCTGCTGGAGTGTGGCCACATTGCCCGCATCGATCACCGACTCGAGGAGCGTCGCCCTCGTATTGGCCGCGTCGTAGGAATGGCTCGGCCAGCCGCGCGGCACGCAGACGAACTTCACCTTGTCCGCGTCCTCCGTCCCAGCCATGGCCGTCAGGCCCAGGGAGAACTTCGTGGCCTTGAACTCGCCCTTGCTGCTGGGCCCCTTGAGGGGAACGACCACCGACTGCCCGCTGGTGCAGACGTTGCCGGCGGCGGGCAGCAGTGCGTCCACCGCCGACTGCAGGGCGCCGAGAGCCGGATACTTGGCGGTGCTTCCCGAGATCGACACAGCCGTCACATCGGCGGGCGTGCAGCCCGGAAGCGAAGGGTCCGCGTTGCGAAGGCAGAGGTCGATGTCGAAGGTGCAGGAGTTGTTGGCTTCGCCGTCGAGGTCGCAACCGACTTCACCGTCGAAGCAGCGGATCTCCTTGGCGGCCTTCGGTTTGGCTGGCTTGAAGAAGGGCGAGTTCAGGCGAAGCGCTTCGCTCGCGAGTTCCACGTGACAGTCGGTGGCCGGGTCGCCGCCGCCCTTGACGGGACAATCGGGAGGGCACTGCGCGGCGGACACGCCGGCCCAGGCGAGAGTCGCCGCGGCGACGACGAGAAAACGGATCGGGATCTTCATGGCGGGCGTTCCTCTGGAGCTGGTGGGATCCAGGCGAGCGGAGCGCACGCCTGCTCCTCGACCCCGGAGGGCAACCTAGCGGCGATTGCACGGCCAATGCAAGAAGTTTTCGGCTTTCCCGCGCGGCGCGGCCGCGGCTGCCGGAGGCCCCCCGAACACGCGGTTTCACACAGGAATCCTGCGGCCTTCGCACGAACTGAACTCGACAACAGTTGGTCGGGAGCGTACTTTGAACGCCACTGATCCTGATTGCCTGGTCGAGGCGTACACAGGCCTCACCGCCGGCGCGCGCCGGTGACCGGGGCCCGGGGGGGACATCGGCGGTCTTCCTCCGAGGCAGCGGTGCTCGGGACCGCTCTTGAGCCCCCGCCGAACACAAAGGAGGTGATCCAGTGATCTATTTGTCCAAGGTGAACTGTGAGGTGGTGTCCTCTTAGGAGGAATCGCGCTCCAGCCTATCGCTGGGTCGCCCCTCGACGGGGACCCAAACACCACCGAACTCCGGTAGTCCCGCTTTCACCGGCGGG
>JBHEPB010000217.1:0-9180 GCA_046260515.1 Binatia bacterium | reverse complement strand
GACGGAAGGCCGTTGGTCCTGGCGGGATCGAACTCGAAGACGACGCCGGCCGCACCGTTGCCGTTGAAGTACGAATGACCGCCGGTGCCGGAGCCGTCGAGAACCATGTCGTCGCTGTCCACCGAGTCGGTGAGGCCGCTGGGGCCGATGATGGTGCTGTTGCCGGTGACGCCGGGAACGTCGAGCTTGCCGTTCTCGAAATCCTCGATGCAAAATCCGAAAGATCCGAACTCGAAGAAGCTGTCCTCGTTGCTCAGGTAGGGCTCGGGTCCGAAGTACTCGGCGGCATTGCCGCCGGCGGCCGCCGGCGGCGCGAACAGCAAGGCCAGAAGCATTCCGCCGAGAATGGACTTCGCCGCGATCGTCTTTCTGTCGTGGGCCTGGGGCATGGTCGGGTCTCCTTCCGCTGTGTGCTGTGTCCGGATTTGCCGTCCCGTTAATCGAACCGCAGTGCCTCACGCAAGGACGAAGGACCGGAAATCGCTCCGGCCCGCCTGAGCAGAGCGCTGGCTGTCGTCATGACGGGAAGCTCGTCTCCCCCCTCGACGGCGGCGCAGGCGGGCTGGAGCAGGGAGACGACTTCGTCGCCGCGGCCCTGTTCGAGCAGGAGGCGGGCCAGATCGGAGGCGGCCAGCAGGCCGTGCCAGGCGACACCGCGCAAGGCGGCGAGACCGATGGCCTTTCGCAGGCCGACTTCCACTTCGGCCGGGTCGCCGCCGGCGATTCGCCGGGCCTTGGCGCGCAGGCGCTGCAGTTCCACGTCGTAGTAGCGTTCGCCCGAGCTTTCTGTGAATCCGGCCGCTTCGTCGAGCATTGCGTCGGCTCCCTCGCACCCGGCGTCGAGGAGGGCTTCGGCGGAGAGGCAACAGAAGGCGCTGTGGTCCACCCACTGGCCCTCGCCCCGGCGGGCATCGAGGGCGGCACGGATGCGGGCGATTCCCGCCTCGAAGCGGCCTTCGCGGATGTCGTGCATGCCGAGCAGGAACTGGGGCCGGGTGGTCCAGGTGTGGAAGCTGTCGGCCTCGGCGAACTCGAGGGCCCTGGCCGCGATGGGCGCGGCGCCGGCGAAATCGTGCAGCAGGGCCAGGGACCAGGCCGCCAGCGCGCCGGTAACGCATTCGCTGTAGTGGCTGTGGGCGCGGGCGCGCTCGACGGATTCCTGCACGAGGCGCTGCGCGGCGCCGGCTTGCCCCGTCAGTGCCTGCATCGGCGCGTACTGGGACATCAGGACCGCGACGAAATCGGCGCCCGGCACCGGATCGACTTCCGCTTTCAAGGCCAGGGCCGACTCGAACATCTGGCGGGCCTCGTCGAAGGCGGCAACCCGGTAGAGGACGGTCGCCGACGAGAACAGGAAGGCCTGCCGGGCGCCGGGCTCGGCCACGAGCGGCATCAGGGGAAGAACCTCGCGGATCACTTCCTCGCCTTCGGCGTAGCGCGCGGACACGCAGGACACCATGATGCGCCCGCCGTCGGCGATGAGACGTTCGCGGGCATCCTCGCGGGAAACGGCCAGCTTGCTGGTCTGGGACCACAGCGCCGCCACGCGAGGATGGACGAAGCCGTAGGCGAGCTGGTGGGCGTGGCTGAGGTTGGACAGCGCCAGGAGCCGCTCGCCGTCGCGGTCGGAGAGCTTGTCCGTTTCCTCCAGGAGCCGCAGCACTTTTTCGAGCAGGACGATGGCGGCCCTCGGCGAATCGCGTCGCATGGCCGACCATGCCGAGTCGCGAAGATGAGGGAGGGCCCTGGCCGGCTCGCCGGCGGCTTCGAAGTGCGCGGCGATCTGGGAGGCGGCGATGCGCGAGCGCCCGGCGTACTCGCGTTCGAGCTGTTCGGCGGCGGCGAGGTGGAGGCGGCGACGACGCGTCCCCGACAGTTCGTCGGCGACCACCTGCTGCACCGTCGCGTGCAGGAAAGCGAACTGTTCGGTGACGAAACCTTCGGCCGTGGTCGCGCGTTCGCAGGCCCGGAGGAACTGACCGCGTCGTGCGATGCTGCGGCAGAGCGTTTCGACATCCTCCGGGTCCGCGGCGGCGGCCGGGGCGATGGAGGCGGCATGGAACTCGCCGATGCGGACGCTGGCGGCGTCGAGGACGGCCCGTTCGTCCGGGGCCAGTTGCGCGATCTGGCGCTCGAGCAGGGCGCGAAGGCTGTCGGGCACGGTGTGGCGCAGTTCGTCGGCGTCGCCGGCCACCCGCCACTGCCCGCTCTCGTCCGGCGCGATCCTGCTTCGCGAGATCCATTCGTCCACCACGAGGCGGACGAAGAGAGGGTTGCCGGCGGTCTGCAGCAGCAGCCAGTCCTCGAGCTGGCTTTGCGAGTCCAGCCCGGGGCAGCGTGCCGCGAGGTAAGCGGACAGCTCGGCGCCGCCGAACGGGGTCAGTCCGATTTCCTCGGCGGCCCGGCGAGCCACCAACTCGCGGCAGACCGCGAGGATGGGATGCTCCGTCACCATGGCGTCGGCCGTTCGCATGGTCACGAGCACCATCAGGCGGACGGGGTCGCGCCTGCGCGCCAGCGTGTTGCACACGTCGGTGGTGGCCAGGTCCGCCCAGTGCGCGTCCTCGAGAACGAGCACCAGCGTGCGCAGGCGCGCGAGCTCCTCGATCGCGGTCGTCAGTTCGCGCAGCATCCGTCCGGGAGAAGATTCCGCCGCGGCGCCGGCGGGCGCGGGCTGCGCGGGCAGCGAAGGCATCTGCTCGATCCAGGTCGGGGCGCAGCGGCGCAGGACGGCGGTGACCTCCGCGCCGGTGTCCGGTCGTCGCGCCAGCCTCTCGATGGCTTCGAGCACGGGAAGGTAGGGCTCGTGCTGACCGGAGGTGTCGAGGCACTGGCCGTGGGCCACGAACACGGCGGCGTCGCCCCTCCGCCGGTCCACCTCGTCGAGGAAGCGGTCGAGGAGGGTGGTCTTGCCTGCCCCGGCCTCGCCGGTGACGAAGATCAGCTGGGGCCGGCCGGAGCGGGCGCGGGCCAGTCCGGCCTCGAGCAGGGCCAGGTCGGCGTCGCGCCCGATGATCTCCGGCAGCGCCGGCGGCGGGTCGATCCCGGAGTCGGTTGTCGAAGAGCCTTCGCTCGTCGCGGCCCGACCCGGTTTCGCGGCGCCATCGACGTCGCGGCCCGCCACGACGCGGGCATCTCCGATCCAGCGGAACCCGCGTCGCGACACCGTCTCGATGCAGCGGGGGCTCTGCGTGGTATCGACCAGCGCCACCCTCAGTTCGCCGATGGATTTGTTGAGCGTCCCCTCGGTGACGGCCGTTCCCGGCCACACCCGGTCCAGCAGCTCGTTCTTGGTGAGGATCTGGCCCGGCCTTTCGACGAGGCAGCGAAGAACCAGCCAGGTCTTCGGCCTCAGCATGACGGCCTCATCGTCGATCCACAGCCGTTCGGTCGCGAGGTCGATGACGATGGAAGGGGAACGTGGGGCGGCGCTCATCGAAGCCGGGGATTAGTCCTCGAAGGAGGAGGTCCAGTCAAGGCGGGTGCTGCGCATGCGATCGGCAGGCGAATTGCGAACGGCAGGCTGCTATCCTGAGGCCGACGATGGGGGACGCGACCTGGATTTTCGGCTACGGATCCCTGATCTGGAAGCAGGACTTTCCCTTCCTGGAGGCCACGCCGGCCCTGGTCCGTGGCTGGGAACGGCGCTTCTGGCAGGGATCGACGGATCACCGCGGGCAGCCCGGCTGCCCGGGCAGGGTGGTCACCCTGGTCCGCTCCGTGGGAGCGGTGTGCCGCGGGCTGGCCTTCCGCCTTCGCGCCGGGGAAAGGGCGGCCGTTCTCGAACACCTCGACCATCGCGAGCGCGGAGGTTACAGCCGCCTTGGCGCCGATCTCTTCACGGCCGGGGACGAGGCCGTCCGCGGCGTTCTCTACCTGGCCGACGAGACCAACCCCGACTTTCTCGGCCCGGCCCCGGAGTCCGTCATCGCCGAACAGGTGCGTCGCGCGCGCGGCCTCAGCGGGACCAACGTGGAGTACGTGTGCCGGCTGGCCCGCTCGCTTCGCGACCTCGGCGCCGACGATCCCCACGTCTTCGCGCTCGAGGCGCTGCTGGAGAGCACGCGCCCGGAACTCGCAGCGTCCCCGCTCTAGCAACGCCCGACCTTGTACAGGGATCGGCGGAGTGTGACGGAAAGCACTCCGCGGCGCATTTTCTCCTTCCGCGCGACGATTCCAGCATCGACTGGCTCGAGTCGTTCTCGTAGCGTCGCGCCGCGCAGGCGGGTGCCTCCTGTGCGGAGGTACCCGTGAAACATCTCGCCCTCGCGCTTTCCATCGCCGCTGTCGCGACCAACTTCGTGGGATGTGCGACAACGTATCGCGTGTTGCCCATCGCGAGTCCGCCGGCGAGCGTTCGCTACGACCGTGGCGCGCCCACCACGAGCCTGGAGCAACGGGGCGGCGCCGTGCAGGTGACGCCGATGCCGATGACCTCGGACGGGAAACTGGTTTTCGGGGTGGCCGCCTACAACGCAGGTGAAGTCCCGGCGAACATCGGGATCGAGAACATCCAGGCGCGATCGTCCGAAGACAAGCGCCTTCGGATCTTCACTGCCGACGATCTGGTTCGAGAGGCAAGAAACAAGGCCATCGCAGCTTCTGTGGCGATTGCGCTGATCGGTGCCGCCGGCGCAGCCGCCTCGCATGCGGCTGCGCACCAGACGTACAACAGCAGCTTCTACACCCCCCGCGGCGCGTACCACTACAGGGCGACCTACTTCAACAGCGCACAAGCGGCGGCCGGGACCGCCGCCTCCATCGGCGGAGCCACGGCAGGAATCTATGCGGTGAATCGCTCGCTCGATGCGGCGATTGCCGGTATCGGCGAGTCTGTCCTGCAGACGACGACGGTGGACCCGGGGGAGACGATCGGGGCGCGGGTGCTGATGCAGAGGCCGCGAGGCGGCGGCTATCCGCAGGAGATCGCGATGTCCGTGCAGTGGAACGGCGAACACTATCCTTTCCGCTTCCAAGTCCTCAAATCGGGCGATCGAAGCCCGGCGTCTCGACCGCCTCTGGATGAAGTTGCGTCGCCAGCCGTGGACTCTCACGAACCGTATCACGCTGACGATGCTCCTCCTGCAGAACCGGTGGTGACGGCCGACGCCTCGCCGTCGGCGCGTTCGCCTGCGGCCTTGTTGCCAAGAGCGCGCCCGCCGGCGCAGCCGGCCCCGGATCCCGGGCCCAGCCAGGCGCGGGCGACCGACGATTCGTACATCGACCCGTTGGCGCCGCCGTCTTATCTGGAGAACCAGTAGGCCCGCTCTCGTTTCCGGGGAAGGGCGGTCCTCGCGCGAGTCGAAGCCGGATGCTCCGACGGAACCTCGCGAGGCGGCGCGGGTGCTAGAGCCGAGTCGGAGTCGTGCCTTGTCCCGGCCACGCGGTGATCAGGCGCGCGCTGCGGCGCTTCCACACGTAGAACCAGGCCCACTGCGTAAGCACCAGGATGCGGTTCTCGTAGCCGATCAGGAACAGGATGTGCACGAAGAGCCAGGCCAGCCACGCGACCAGGCCGGTCAGCTGCAGCCAGCCGAGGTCGGTGACGGCCTTGGCGCGGCCGATCGTGGCCATCGAGCCTCGGTCGCGGTAGCGGAAAGGCGTCGGCGCCCCGCCGGCGAGTTTCGTGACGATGGACGCGGCGACGTGGTTGCCCTGCTGCAGCGCCACCTGGGCGACGCCGGGAAGCGGCGCGTCGAGGCCGTGGCTGAAGCTGGCCGCGTCGCCGATCACCGCGATGTCCGGATGGCCGGGCAGCGTGCAGTCGGCTTCCACCTGGATCGTGCCCTGGCGGGTGAGCACGGCGCCGGTCTTCTCGGCCAGGCGAGCGGCCAGCGGGGTTCCGCGAACGCCCGCCGCCCAGATGATGACGCGAGCGTCGATGCGTTCGCGCACGGCGGCGGCGTCCTTGCCGGTTTCGATGACCACGCCGCCTTCGTCCACTTCCTTCACCATCGCCCTGGTGCGGACCTCCACTCCCATGCGCTCGAGGTCGCGTTCGGCCGCGGCCGACAACTTTTCCTGGAAGGCCGGCAGCAGGCGGGGACCCGCGTCCAGCAGAACCACGCGCGCGCTTTCCTTCGCGATGCGGCGGAATTCGATCGGCATGGTGTCGGTGGCGATCTCGCGGATGGCGCCGGCCATCTCCACTCCGGTGGCGCCGCCGCCGATCACCACGAAGGTGAGCAGGGCGCGTCGCGCGTCGATATCGTCGGTCCTCTCGGCCTCCTCGAAGGCGAGCAGCAGGCGGGCTCGCAGTTCGGTGGCGTCCTCGATCGACTTGAGGCCGGGAGCGAGGTCTTCCCACTCGTCGCGCCCGAAGTAGTTGTTCACGAGGCCGGCGGCGACGACGAGGGTGTCGTAGGGGACGTGCTGTTCGGTGATGGCGGGGTGGGGGTGGGCAGCGCCCGATTTCACGTCGCGCAGCACCACGCACCGCTGCTCCACGTCGATGTCGATGACGTCGCCGAGGAGCACAGTGGTGTTGGGGCTCTTCCTCAGGATCTCGCGAAGCGGCGAGGCGACGTCGCCGGGCGAGAGGGCGCCGGTGGCGACCTGGTAGAGCAGGGGCTGGAAGAGATGGAAGTTGCGCTTGTCGACCAGGGTGACGTCGATGCCCGGCGCGGCGCGCAGGCTGCGCGCGACGGCGAGGCCGCCGAAGCCGCCGCCGATGACGACGACGCGGTGGGCGGCGGGGCCCTGCCCGCTCCTGGGCTCGTTTTGCGCCCGCTCGGCGTTTTCCTCGGTGCTGCTGTCGTGCGACGTCATGGCGGCGAGGATCTCATGGCCCGTTTCCGCTCACCATCGGTCGCGACGGCGGCTCTCCTGCTTGGTTTCGTGCTGGCCGGGTGCGCGGCGGGCCGCCCTCCGGCTGCCGTCGTCGAACCGTCCGGCGGCTGGACCTCGGCCGTGGACCGCGCCCATCCCCTGGTGGGACGCGTCCTCGACGTTTCCGACGACAGGGCCGTCTCCTGGGACGAGGTTGCCGAGGCCGTCGCCGCGGCCGACGTGGTGCTCCTCGGCGAACAGCACGACAACGTCGATCACCACCGTCTCCAGCAGCGCCTGCTCGAAGGGATGATCGCGGCGGGGCGGCGCCCGGCCGTGGCCTTCGAGCAGCTCGACCTGGAGGACCAGGCGGCCGTGGACCGCGCCCGTGCTTCCGATGCAGCGACCACGTCCGGGCGTGCCGAGGCGCTGGCCGCCGCGGTGGAGTGGGACAAAAGCGGCTGGCCGCCCTTCGACGACTACCGCGGCCTCTTCGAAACCGCGCTGGCCGCCGCCCTCCCGATCCGAGCCGCCAACCTCCCCCGCCGAAAACCCGGGACAGGTACAGGTTTCCTTCCGGAAACCTGTACCTGTCCCGGGTTTTCGGTGGAGGCGCTGGAGGCGGAGATCGTGGAGTCGCATTGCGGCTATGCGGACGATCGCATGGTGGCGGCGATGGTGGGCGCGCAGAAGCGCAGGGACCATGCGATGGCGGCGGCCCTGGCGCCTTTTGCGCCGGCGCCGGGCGCGGTGCTCGTCTGCGGGTTCGGGCATGCGCGCCGCGACTACGGCGTTCCCCTTCACCTTGCCGCGATGGCGCCCGGCCTGGATGTCGTGGCGGTGGCCTTCGTGGAGGTGCAGGAAGAGGCCGGGGAGCCGGCGGCGTATGCCGCTCTCCTCCACGCCGCGAGCCTGCCCTTCGATTACGTCGTCTTCACGCCGGCGGCCGACGACGAGGACCCCTGCGAAAAGTTCCGGACCGGGCTGGAGAAGATGAAGGCCCGCTGAGGCGGGCGCGCCTGGCCCAGAGCCGGCGGTGCTCGGTCCAGGGCCGGCAGGGCCGCCCCCGGCCGGTGGCCTGATTGGTGGGGTCGTTGTCGTTGCGGCCATCCGGGCCGGCGTCCATACTCGCCCCCGTGACCCCTTCGGCCCCCTCCACCCGCCGCATCGTGATGGCCGCCTATCCCGGCGCCGAGATGATCGACGTGGTCGGCCCCCTCGAAGTCTTCTCGGTGGCCTCGCGCATCCTCGACTACCAGCGAGGGGCCTCCGGCGACGCCGACCTGCCTCCGGCCTACCGCGTGGAGATCGCCGCCGAGTCGCCCGGCCCCCTGCGCATGGAGTCCGGCCTCGAAGTGGTGGCCTCGCGCAGCCTGCGCTCGCTGCGCGGCTCCATCGACACCCTGCTCGTGCCCGGCGGAGCCGGCGTCGAGAGCGCGCTGCGAAGCGGCAACTTCGTGCCGTGGCTCGAGCGCACGTCGGCAAGCGCGCGCCGCGTGGCCTCGGTGTGCACCGGCGCCCGCCTGCTCGGCGCCGCGGGACTGCTGCGCGGCCGCCGCGCCACCACGCACTGGCGCTTCTGCGACGTGCTCGCCCGCGAGAATCCGGACACCACCGTGGAGCCCGATTCCATCTACGTTCGCGACGGCAAGGTGTGGACCTCGGCAGGCGTGACCGCCGGCATGGACCTCGCCCTGGCCCTGGTGGAAGAGGATCACGGCCGCCGCCTCGCGCTCGCGGCGGCGCGCATGCTGGTGATCTTTCTCAAGAGGCCGGGCGGCCAGTCCCAGTTCAGCGCCCAGCTGGCCTCGCAGATGGCCGAGCGCGAGCCGCTGCGCGATCTCCAGGCCTGGATCCTCGACCATCCCGGCGAGGATCTCCGCATCGAGGTGCTGGCCCAGAGGGCCGGAATGAGCCCGCGCAACTTCACCAGGGCTTTCACGCGCGAGGTCGGCAAGACGCCGGCCCGTTTTGTCGAGGAGGCCCGCATCGGCGCAGCCCGCCGCCGCCTCGAGGACACCGCCGGCGGCGTCGACGAGATCGCCGCCGCCTGCGGCTTCGGAACAGCCGAAACGATGAGGCGCGCCTTCCTGCGCGGCCTCGCCATCAACCCGAGCGCCTACCGCGCCCGGTTCCGCACGGAGAGAGACCATGGAGATCAACGTCCTGCTCTATGATCGCTTCACCGCCCTCGACTGCATGGGCCCCTACGAACTGCTGAGCCGCATGCCGGGCGCCCGCCTGCGCTTCCTTGCGAAGAAGGCGGGCCCGGTGACCACCGACACCGGCATGCTCACCGTGATCGCCGAGGCCTCGCTGAAGGACTCGCCGCGCCCCGACATCCTGCTGGTGCCGGGCGGCCCCGGCGACGAAGCCGCCCTGGCCGACGCGGAAATCGTCGACTGGGTGGCG
>JBHEPB010000213.1:0-14034 GCA_046260515.1 Binatia bacterium | reverse complement strand
GGATCGAGGGCCACGGCCTTCACCGCCACGGCCGCGGCGGCGGCTCCAGCCGGAAACACGAGGCCGTCGTCCGCGTCGCGGCGAAACCCGAGCCTGGCCAGCCCGGCTGCCGCGAGGAAGGTCGCGTCGCAGTGGCCCTCGGCCAGTTTCGAAAGTCGCGTGCCGACGTTGCCGCGCAGCAGGCGCACCGAGACGCCGGGAGCAGCCGCGAGGGCCTGGGCCTGGCGGCGGAGGCTGGTGGTGCCGATCACCGCGCCCTCGCCGAGGGAGGCGAGCGTGAGTCCCTGCACCGTCACCAGCAGGTCGCGGGCATCGGCGCGCTCGGGCACCGCGGCGATCACCGTGCCGGCAGCCAGGTCGGTGGGCACGTCTTTCATCGAGTGCACGGCGCAGTCGATGCGGCCGCCGACGAGGGCCTCGTCGAGTTCCTTCAGGAAGAGGCCCTTGCCTCCGGCTTCGCGAAGGGGACGATCGAGGATGCGATCGCCGGTGGTCACGATCTCCACCAGTTCGAAGGTCACGTCGGCGCGGCGACGCTGGAGTTCTTCGAGGATCTGGCGGGTCTGGGTGAGCGCGAGGGGGCTGCGCCGGGTGCCGACGCGCAGTTTCACGTGGAGTCCCCCAGTCCGAAGAGGCGGCGCACGGCCGACAACAGGCGCGACTCTTCCACCGTGGAGCCTTCCCCTTTCAGGACCTGGGTGGGATGGTGGAGCAGCTTGTTGACGATGGCGCGCGTCATCTGGTGGATGCGCTCGCGGTCGTCGTCGCTGAGGGCCGTCATGCGGGCCAGGGCCTTGTCCACTTCCCCGCGCCGGATGCTGTCGGCGTACTCGCGCAGCTCGACGATGGTGGGAACCACATCGAGCCGCTCGAACCACTGCCAGAACTGCTCCACCTCGGCTTCGACGATGGCTTCACCGCGCACTGCCTCGCGCTTGCGCTCGTCGAGGTTGTCCTCGACCACGGCCGCCAGGTCGTCGATGTCGTAGAGATAAGCGCCGTCGAGATCCTGGATGGCAGCGTCGAAGTTGCGCGGCACGGCCAGGTCGATGAAGAACATGGGGTTGCCGCGCCGCTCTCGCAGGGCAGCGCCCACGTCTTCGGCCGTCACCAGCTGGCCTCCGGCTGCCGAACCGACGACGAGGTCGGCCAGCGGAAGATAGCTGCGGAAACGGTCCAGGGGCACCGGCGTGGCGCCGAGATCGCGGGCGAGATCGACGGCGGTTTCGAAGGTGCGGTTGACGACGATCACCTGGCCGACGCCGGCGGCCAGGAAGCGCCGCGCCGCGATCTCGCCGGTCTCGCCGGCGCCGAGCAGCATCACGGTGCGTCCGTCGAGGGTCTCGAAGATGCTGGAGGCGAGGTCGACGGCGGTGGCCGCCACCGACACCGACCGGGAGGCCACGCCGGTTTCGGTGCGCACGCGCTTGGCCACCGAGAAGCCCTTGTGAAAAACGCGGAAGAGCACCGGCCCGGCGGCATCGCAGGCCGCCGACCGGTCGAACTGCTGCTTGAGCTGGCCAAGGATCTGGGGCTCGCCCACCACCATCGAGTCGAGGCTGGAGGCGACGCGGAAGAGGTGGCGCACCGCATCGCGCCCCTGGAGCGTGAACACGAAGCCCGCTGCGTCGTCGGCGGCGAAGCCGCCGGTTTCGGCGAACACGCAGGCCAGCTCGGCGGCGCCGGCCTGGTCGCTGCAGCAGGCGACCACCTCGACGCGGTTGCAGGTGCTGACGAGGGCCGCCTCCTGCACGCCGCTGCGGCCCGTCACCTCGCGCAGGAAGGAAGCGGTGTCGGCGCTGGCGGCGGCCAGCCGCTCGCGCACTTCCACCGGCGCCGTGTGGTGGCTGACGCCGACCACGACGAGTTCGCGACCCGCGGACTTCTTCTTCGAGCCGGCATCGCCGAGTGGCGCCTGTCCGCGGCCGCTCGTCACGCGGGCCTCTTCGCGCAGGACTCGCGCGCCGTGGAGGCCATGCCGGTCGGCTCACCCTGGCCGTGGCGACCGCCGATCTGCAGCAGATTAACGACGAGGTAGGAAGCCAGCAGCAGGGCGAAGGCGGCGATGGTCCACTGTGCGGCCTTGCGGCCGTGCAGGCCGCCGAGGAGGCGCAATTGCAGGAGGAAGGCGTAGAGCAGCCAGGTCAGCACCGCGAGGATCTCGCGCGGTTCCCACGACCAGAACTGCCCGGAAGCCGACATCGACCAGAATCCGCCCGTCACCATGCCGAGCGTGAGAAGGGGGAAGCCCCACAGCAGGAAGACGAGGCTCAGGCGGTCCAGGGTCTGGACGGCCGGGAGGCGGTGCACCAGGCTGCCTCCGCTCTTCGATTTGAGGAGGTTCTGCTGCAGCAGGAAGGCGGCGCTCACCGCGAAGGCCAGGGCGAAGACGGCATTGCCGAGGAAGGCCAGGGTCACGTGCACCGTCAGCCAGGGGCTGCGCAGGGCCTCGGGCACCACCACGTCGTCGCTGGTGAGAAGCAGGTCGGAGATCGCCGCGAGGAAGGCCAGCGGGCTGACGAGGACGCCGATCACCGCCAGGCTCATCCTTGCCTGCAGCGCCAGGTAGAGCCCCACCAGCAGCCAGGCGAAGAAGGAGAACCCGCCGGCGAAGTTGGCTACCGGCAGCACGCCGGCCCTCACCACTTCCAGCACGAGGTCGAGGGTGTGCAGGGCAAAGGCGCCGGACAGCAGGAACACGGGCGTGCGGCTCTCGCCGGCTCCGCGCCGGGCCGAGAAGCTGCGCGTGAAGGCGATCGAGGCCGCGACGTAACCGAAGGCGGCGGCGAGCAGCATCATCGCGTGCATGGCGTGTCCCCTGGGGCGGGCCCGTCGCTGGAAGCGGAGGCGCGAACGCGGCCCCACGCCTCCTCGACCAGCCGGCGGGCTTCTTCGCGGCGTCCAGCGCCGAGGGCCTCGACGACGGCTGCTGCCGTGGCGGGGCCGAGGGCGTCGCCGGCATCGCGGTCGCTGCCCTCGGCCAGCACGCGTTCGCGCAGCTCGCCGAGCAATTGGGCCGCCTCGGCGAACTCGTCGCCGATGGCCGAGGCCGCACGGTCGCGGGCCAGGGCGGCCAGGACGGGGCTGAGCCCGCCGGAGGAAACCGCCAAGCAAAGCGGGCCTCGCCTCAGCAGGGCGGCCCCCGAGAAATCACCGCCGCCGTCGGCGCGGCTGCAGAGGGCCCCGTGCCGGGAGGCCGCCGCGGCCACCGACTCGTTCACCTCGGGGGAAGGCGTACAGGCGTAGATGAGGAAGCGGCCTTCGCAGTCGCCGGCCTCGAAGGGCCTTTCCCGCAATTCGAGTCCGGATACCTGCGTCATGAGGCCGCGTACCGCGTCGCCGGGCGAAGGATCGACCACCAGGACCCGCGCTCCGGCCTCGAGGAGCCCCCGGGCCTTGCGGCAACCGACCGCGCCGCCGCCCACCACAAGGCAGGGACGTCCGGAAAGATCGAGGAAGACGGGAAAGGGTCGCACGACGGCCACGCCTCTATCACGCGGGGCCGCCGAAACCGAAGGGCATACGGCCGCTTAGAGAGGAACCTTCAGGGTCTTTCCGGCCTGTACCGTGCTCGCGTCGCGGATGCCGTTGATGCGCTTGAGCGTGTCCACCGACGTCTTGTACTTGACGGCGATGGCCGAGAGGGTCTGGCCCTTCTGCACACGATGGCTGCGGTAACTGAGCTTGGAAGACGAACTGGAGGAGGACTTGGCAGACGCCTTGGCGGAGGTCTTGACCGAGGCCGTCTTCACGCTGCGCTCAGGAGAGGCCTTGGAGGCCACCGAAACCGCGCCGGCCGAGGGAACCTTGATCGCCTGTCCCGACTTGAGGCCCTGGGAGGCCAGCTTGGGATTGAGGCGCTTGAGGGTCTCCACCGAGGTGTCGTTGCGCTTGGCGATCGACCACAGGGTGTCGCCGGACTTCACCTTGTAGGTGTGGCCCACCGTCGTGCCCGAGACGATCTCGCTGGCGCTGGCGCGCACCTGGAGAACCTGCCCGGCCTGCAGGGACGTGGCATCGCTGATGCCGTTCATGCTCTTCAGTTCGGAAACCGAGGTGCGGTACATGGACGCGATCTGCGAAAGGGTCTGGCCGCGGCCAACCTTGTGCTCGGCGGTGAGCACCGGCTCGGCGGACTCGGCAGCGGGAGCCTGCTCGGCAACGGCGGCCGGTTCGGCATCCGCTTCGGCGGCGACGGCGTTGTCTCCGGTGGCCGCGGCGGCTTCCGGCTTCACGACGGCCGCCGGCACGACGGCCACCGCTGTCCCTGCCGCCTTGGCGGCAGCTTCGCCGGCTTCCCTGGCGGCGAGGATGCCCGCGTTGGTCGTCATCGTCTTCGAGAAAGGCGGTTTCTCGATGTTGGCGGCGGCGGCGGCCACGGCCCCCGGCGCACTGGCGCGGTCACCCGGCACCTTCAGCGTCTGGCCGCTCTTCAGGGCGTTGGCGCTGCGCAGGCTGTTCATCCACATGAGCGTGGTTTCGGTGGTGCCGTAGCGGCGGGCGATGCCCCCGAGGGTCTCGCCCTTGGCAACGCGGTGCGAGCGCGGCGTGAGCGAAGCCGCCGACGAAGCCGGGGTGGAGCGCGTCGTGGTCACAGCGGCCGGTCGGTCCATCTCCGCCTTGGCGATCACCGTGGGCGCCGTCGGAGCGCTGCGGTCCACGTGCTTGAAGGCCGCCGCGAACTCGTTGCTGCTGCCCCTCGGCAGGTTCAACTGGTAGCCGCGCGGGACCTTGGCGCTGCCCTTGAGGACCGTCGAACTGAGGGCGGGGTTGAGGTCGCCGAGCCGCGTGGAACTGATGCCGGCCGCGTCCGCCAGCTGGCGGATCGAGGCGCTGGCCCCGAGCACCACTTCCTCCACGTCGTAAGGGGCGGCCTCGACCGGCCCCCCGCAGAGCTTGTCCATGTTCTGCATCGCGTCGACCGCGGCGAGAAACTCGGCGTAGTAGTTGCGCGAGGCGAAGCCGAAGGCCTTGCCCTTGTAGTTGCGGGAGATCACGCCGAAGTGTGTGGTGCCCATTTCCTTGACCGCGCGGGCGATGCCGCCGGGGCCGTGGTTGTAGGCCGTGATGGCCAGGGGCCAGGAGCCGAGGTTCTCGTAGGTCTTGCTCAGCATGCGGGCGGCGGCTTCGGTCGAGCGCCGCGGGTCGCGGCGGTCGTCGTAGGTGCTGCCCACGGTGAGGTAGAGGCGCCCGGTGGCGGGCATGAACTGCCAGATGCCGGAGGCGCCCGCGTGGGAGTAGGCCCCGATCTTGTACCCGGATTCCACCAGGGGCAGGGCCAGCAGTTCCTGGGGAACGCCGTACTTGCGCAGGATGGGGCTCATCATCGGCCGGTAGCCCTCGGCGCGGGCGGCGGCCTCGCAGAAGCGGTCGCCGAGACCGCGCTGGGAGCGGACCTGGGCCGACAGCGTGGAAGCGTAGGAAGGCTCGTGGCCGATCTTGGCGATGGCCTTCAGGATGCGGCGCTCTTCCTCGGTGCGGGCGTGTCCGTCGGCAATGCGCAGCAGCATGGCCGTGATGCGCTCGCCCTCGGCCTTGCGCCGCGCGCGGATGGCGTCGTCCTGCTGGGCGGCCGGCAGGCGCGCCACGATGTCGTCAACGGAAAGGACCGAGTATACGAGGTCGAGGTGCTCGACATCGTGGAAAGCGATCTGGCGGCTGGTCCACTTGGTGAAGACCTGACCCCAGAAGGTCACGTTGGACTCGATTTCCTTGTAGCGCGGGAAATGGGTGCTGCCGGGCCGCGTAACCGCTTCGGCCGGGCCGGGGGCTGCCGTCGCCCCGGCAAGCGCCACGGCCAGCGATGCCAGCAACGTCCGTTTCCAAGCTTTTCCCACGATCCCCTGTCGACCCGGAGCCGCCTCGACCCCTGCCACATCCCGCATTCCTCACCTCCAGTGCCGAGTGAGCATTGAAGGTAGCAAAGCCGGCGGCTCGCTTCCATCCGGTAAGTGGCCTTTTCGCCGGAGATTTTGCTTGAGGAGCCCCTCAGGAAAGGGCCCCCTGTGCGTTCTCGTCGCCGGCCTGCTCGCCACGGCCGGCTGCGGCGAGCAGGCCGCCGGTCCGCCCGAACGCCTGCGAATTGCCATCGAATCGGCTGTTTCCACCCTGGATCCCCGCCTCACGGCCGACGCCAACAGCAGCCGCGTGGCCGGCCTCGTGCACTGTTCCCTGGCCGAGCCGGATGGAGGCGGGGGCTGGACGGGGGACCTTGCCGCCTCCTGGAGACAGGTGGACCCGCGGACCTGGGAGTTCGAACTGCGCACAGGCGCCGCGTTCCACGACGGCTCGCCGGTGAGGGCCGCCGACGTCGTCGCCACCTACCGCTCCGTCCTCGACGCCGCCTCGGGATCGCCCAAGCGCGCCGCCCTGCCCTCCGTCACCGGCGTCGAAGCAGCCGGGGAAGGTCGCGTGCGCTTCCATCTCTCGGGCGAGGACGCCGCCTTCCTCGAAGGAACCACGCTCGGCATCCTGCCCGCGCGCCTCGTCGCCACGCCCCGCCTCGAGATGCACGACATCGTCGGCTGCGGTCCTTACCGCATCGGCAGCATCGCCGACGACGGGCTGGTCGTCACCGCCTTCGCGCGCTGGCACGGCGGCGTCGTCTCTCTTCCCGGGATCGAATGGAGAGTGATCCCCGACACGGTGATGCGCACCCTGCAACTGCGCAGCGGCGACATCGATCTCGTGCAGAACGCGCTCGAGCCGGATGCCGTGCGCCATCTGCGCGGCGATGCGAACCTGTCGGTGTCGGTGACGCCCTACGACGCTTTCCAGTACCTCGGCATCAACCACCGCCACGCGGCCCTGGCCGACGTTCGGGTGCGCCGCGCGATCGCCCACGCCATCGACCGCGAGGCCATCGTCCGCCACGTGCTCGCCGGCCAGGCGGTGACGGCAAGCGGGCTGCTTCCTCCCCATCACGCGTTTCACTCGCCCGGCGGGCGTCGCTACGGCCACGATCCGGCCGCGGCGCGGCGGCTGCTGGACGAAGCCGGCCTGCGCGACCCGGACGGCGACGGCCCCCTTCCCCGCCTTCGGCTGCGTTACACGACGAGCACCGTCGAGCTGAGGCGCCGCATTGCGGAAGTCATCGCCGCCGACCTCGCGGAAGTCGGCATCGAGCTTTCCATCGAGAGCTACGAATGGGCGACGTTCTTCGAGGACATCGCCCGCGGCGACTACGACCTCTATTCGCTGGCCTGGATCGGCATCCGCGACCCCGACCTCCTGCGCGTCGTCTTCCATTCGGCGATGACGCCGCCGGCGGGCAGCAACCGGGGCTTCTTCCGCAGCGAGCGCCTCGACCGCCTCACCGAACGCGGCCGCCGCGAGGGCGACCCTGAGCGCCGCCGCGCCGTCTACGCCCGCGTGCAGAGGCTCGTCGCACGTACCCTTCCCTATGTGCCGCTGTGGTGGCCGAAAAACGTGGTGGTGCGCACGACGCGCCTCGAGGGCTTCGAGCCCCATCCGGCCGGAGACCTCGGCGGGCTGGCGCGAGCGCCCCTGCGATGAAGTACGGAATCCTTTCCACGCCGCACCGCGCGCGGGTCGCCGCAGCTTCAGTTTCGAGGATCGACGAGATCGGCCAGCGTGGCGTTGCCGAAGGCTTCGCGCCGCGCCGCCGCGAAGCGCGCGAGCACCTGGGAGACCACGGGCCTGGTCTCGGGCACGAGTTCGTCGCGGTCGCCGCGGGCCGCGGCGATGATCCTCTCGACGGGAATGCTGCCCGGGGACAGCGACAGGAAGCAGCGGCGCTGCTCCTCGCCGCCGGTGTGCACGACGCCGGCGTCCACGAGGGCGGCGAACACTTCCGAGACGCTGCGCACGGGGCGGGCCAGCAGTTCGGCCAGGTTGGCCAGGGTGGGCGCCGCGCGCCGCGCGTAGGACGCGTCGGCCAGCTCCAGCGCAATCGAAAGGGCCAGTCGCTCGCGGTCGGCGCCGCCGACGAGGGCCGGGGCGTAGCGACCGCGGCAGGCCGCCAGGTTCTGCCAGGCCGCGGCGATTTCCGCTCCGGCAAGCACCAGCACCCAGCTCGTCCACAGCCACAGCACCAACACCGGAAGCTGGGCCAGGGCCCCGTACACGGTGTTGTAGCCGCCGAGGCCGATCTGGAAGTCCACGTAGATCTTCTGCGCGAACTGCCAGGAGATGCCGGCGACGAGGCCGCCCACCATCGCCGCGCGCCGGTCCACGGTGGCCGCCGGCAGGAACAGGTAGATGGCCGCGAAGGCCACGCAGATCAGCACGTCCCAGGTGAGCGAGAACAGGGTGCGGATGACGAACTCGAAGCCCCCGAAGCCGCCCAGCCAGGCCACGGCCGAGGAGCTGCGCAGCGCGGCCTCCGAGCTCGCAGCCGCGGCGATCATCACCGGGGCGAAGACCAGCAGCATCAATGCGTCGGCCGAGCGCCGCATCTGGCCGCGGCCGTTGGTGTTGCCCCAGACGGCGTCGAAGGCCGACTCCACCTGGAGCAGGAGGGAGATGGCGCTGGCGATCGCGAACAGGGCCCCCATCAGGCCAAGGCCGGTAATGCTGATATTGTCGATCCAGGAAACGACGGTGGACACGGCTTCGGGGGAAAGCAGGGTGACGCGCTGCAGGAGCAGGGATTCCAGGCGCTGGCCGCTCCAGCCGAGGCCGCGCACATACGCGAAAGAGGCTGCCATCACCGGCACCAGCGCGAAGGTGGTCGCCAGGGTGAGGGCCGAGGCCCTCAGCGAACAGGAGTCGGCATGGAAGCCCTCGGCCGCCAGCCACACCAGGCGCCCTGCCCTCTGCGCGTACCGGTGCGCGGTCGGGACCTCGCCCTCGGGCTCCTTCCACACCAGTTCGCTCAGCCTGTCGTACAACCGCTCCAGCATCCCTTCCGTCGCTCCCGGCGCTCCCGGCGCTCTCATGGTTAAGCCGTCAGCGCGGGCGATTCGCAACTCGTGCACGCACGGCGGCGCCCCGGCGGGACAGGTTCGGCGATGCTGAGCCTGATGCTGCGGCGCCTCGCCAGCCTGCTGCCGACCGTGTTCGCCGCAGCCACCCTCGTCTTTCTTCTCCTGCACGCGGTGCCAGGCGATCCGGTGGACGTGATGCTCGGAGAGAGCGCCGCCCCGGCCGCCCGCATGGAGCTTCGCCAACGCCTCGGCCTCGACCGGCCCCTCTCCGTCCAGTACGCCGACTATCTCGCCGGCGCCGCCCGCGGTGACCTCGGCGTCTCCGTGCGCAGCGGCCGCAGCGTCTCCGGCCTCGTTGCCGAGAGGCTGCCGGCCACGGCCCTGCTCGCCGCCGCCGCCTGCTTCGTCGCCATCGCGATCGGCCTTCCCCTGGGCGCGCTGGCCGCCAGCCACCGCGGAGGCCGCGGCGACCGCGTCGCGCTGGCGGCCAGCCTTGCTGCCGTGGCCACGCCTTCGTTCTGGCTGGGGCCGATGCTGGTGCTGCTCTTCTCCGTGCAACTCGGCCTGCTGCCGGTGGCGGGAAGCGGCAGCTTCGCCCACCTGGTGCTGCCGGCGCTGACCCTCGGCGCCGGCATGAGCGGCATCCTCGTGCGAATGACGAGGGCCGCGCTGCTCGAGACGCTGAGCGACGACTACGTGCGCACGGCCCTGGCCAAGGGCGCTTCGCCCTCGCGCGTGCTGCTGGTCCACGCCCTGCCCAACGCCGCCACGCCCCTGCTCTCGGTGCTCGGCCTCCAACTCGGCGCGCTGCTCGGCGGATCGGTGGTCACCGAGACCATCTTCGCGTGGCCGGGCCTCGGGCGCCTGGTGGTCGAAGCCATTCAGGCCCGCGACTACCCGGTGGTGCAGGGCGCCGTGCTGGTGATCGCGGTCACGACCGTGCTCGCCAACCTGGCTGCCGAGCTGGCCCAGGCCCTGCTCGACCCACGAATCGCCGACGGGGACGGGCGATGACCCGCACGCGCGCTGACGAGGGTGTGCGATGAAGGCCGCGCGGCGACGGCTGCGCCTGCTGGCCGGCGCTCTTGCGGCGGCGGCCCTGCTCGCCTTCGCGATCGGTGCAGTGGCGCCCGCGGCCGGCACGCGCATCACGCTGGCCGAAGGTCTCGCGCCGCCGAGCGCCGGCCATCCCCTCGGCCAGGACAAGCTGGGCCGCGACGTCTTCGCGCGCACGATGGCCGGGGCCCGTGTCTCGCTCACGGTGGCGCTGGCGGCGGTGGCCATCACGGTGACCGTCGGCACCGCCGTCGGCGCGGCAGCCGGCTTCCTCGGCGGCGCCACCGACCTTCTGCTGATGCGCCTGGTGGACGTGCTGCTCGCCTTTCCCGGCCTGCTGCTGGCCATCGCCATGGCCGGAGCCCTCGGACCCGGCACCGCCAACGTCATCCTCGCCCTGTCGGTGATCGGCTGGACGGGCTATGCGCGCCTCGTGCGCGGCGAAGTGCGCCGCATCCGCGCCCGCGAACACGTGGAAGCGGCCTTCGCCCTCGGCCTGCCCGGCCGCCTCGTGCTCCTTCGCCACGTGCTGCCCCTGGTGGCCGCGCCGGTGGCGGTGCAGGCGACGTTCGGGGCGGCCGGCGCGGTGGTGGCCGAGGCCAGCCTTTCCTTCCTCGGCCTCGGCGTGCAGCCGCCCTCGCCTTCGTGGGGATCCATGCTGGCGGAGGCGCGCAGCTTCGTCGTCGAGGCTCCCCACCTCGTCGTCGCGCCGGGGCTGGCGATCACCGCTTTCGTGCTCGTCCTGCACCTGCTCGGCGACGCGCTGCGCGACGTGCTCGACGTGAAGGGCGGCGAGGCCTCTCCCCTCGGCGTGCGTCAGCGCTGGCAGGACGGGCAGTAGAAGCTGGAGCGCTGGCCGACGACGACGGCGCGGATGGCCGTGCCGCAGCGCGGGCAGGCTTCGCCCTCGCGGTCGTAGACGGCGTGGTGCCACTGGTAGCCGCCGCGCCGCCCGATGCCGTCGAGGAAGTCGGAGATGGTCGATCCCCGGTGCTCGATGGCCGCGGCGATCACCTCGCGCGTGGCCCCGACGATGAGCGCGCATTCGGCCGCCGTCACCTTCGCCATCGAACGGCGCGGCCTCACGCCGGCGCGGAACAGGATCTCGTTCACGTAGATGTTGCCGAGGCCGGCCACCACGCGCTGGTCCATCAAAACGTCCTTGACGGTGCGCGTGGTGCGGCGCTTCCACGATGTGAAGTAGTCCTCGTGGAAGGCCGCAGGGTCGAGGGGCTCGGGGCCCATGGCGGTGAGCAGCTTCGACGTGGAAGCGTCCTCGACCACCGAGAGGCCGAAGCGGCGCGGGTCGTGGAAGACCAGCACGCCGCCCTCGCGGAAATAGGCGAGCAGGTGGTCGTGGAGGCCGGGCGCCTCGGCCGCGTCTTCGGCGAAACGCAGGCGCCCGCTCATGCCCATGTGGAAGAACCATGCCCGCCCGTCGTCGAGCTCGAGCAGCAGGTACTTGCCGCGCCTCGAGGTCGCGACGATGCGGCGGCCGGTGATGCCGCGGCGCAGCGTCTCGTCCAGCGGCAGGCGCAGTCGCGGCGTGCGGAAGTCGATACGTTCGACGCTGCGGCCGACGACGACGCCGTCGAGGGAGGCGCGGATGGTTTCGACTTCGGGAAGTTCGGGCATGGGGGTGGGTACCTATGCTGCGAGTGGGCCGGAGCCAATCACGACCGCAAACCGGCAGAGGTGTGCGCAAGGAGGCTGGAGGAAAAACCACGCGGACCGGCCCCTCAGTTCCCGGTCCGATCCTTCTCCGCCACCACCGCCCGCGACAGCGCTGCGAACTGATCCAGCCCGAGAACTTCCGGACGAAGGTTCCCGTCCACGCCCGCCGCCGCCAGCACACGTTCCGCCGCACCCGCTCCGAATCGTCCGTCCACGAAGCGACCGAGGTTGTTGCGCAGCATCTTGCGGCGCTGTCCGAAGGCCGCGTGCACCACGGCGCGGAACTCGGCCTCGTCGCCCACGTCGAAGCGCGGCGCCGGCAGGGGCCGTATCCTCACCATCTGCGATTCCACCGCCGGCCGCGGCCGGAACGAACGCGGCGCGATCACCAGGCCCGCTTCCACGTCGGCCACCATCTGCACGAGCACGGTGAGGCCACCGTAGGTCTTGCTGCCCGGTGGTGCGGCCAGGCGGGCCACGACTTCCTTCTGCAGCATCACGTCGATCTCGCGCACGAGGCCGCGGCGCTCCAGCAGGGACGCGACGATGGCCGTGCCGCTCTCGTAGGGAAGATTGGCCACGACAGTGAAGCCCGGCGGCGCGGCCGCCGACCAGTCCACGCGCAGGGCGTCGCCCTCGATCACCGTCACCTTGGGGTCGGCGTCGTAACGAGTACGCAGCGCCGCGGCCAGATGCGGGTCGATCTCCACCATCGTCAGGGAAGCCGCGCGCTCGCGCAGCAGGTCGGTGAGAGCCCCGCGCCCCGGCCCGATCTCGACGACGTCGCGGCCTTCGATGGCGGCCCACTCGACGATGCGCCGCGAGGCGTCTCCATCCACGAGGAAGCACTGTCCCCAGCGTACCCGCGAAGCCACGCGCGGCTCAGGAAAGCGCGGCGGCCGCCGCGGCGCTTGTCACGGAGGCGGCGGCGTCCGGTTCGCGGCGCCGGCCCAGGGGAAGGCGCGAGCGCACCTCGAGGTCGTCGCAGGAAAGGCCCCGCTCCACGCGGCGCCAGGCCGCGTAAGCGATCATCGCCGCGTTGTCGGTGCACAGGTTCATGGGCGGGAAGACGGCGCCGGGAGCAGCCTCTTCCATACGCACGCGCAGGCGGCTGTTGGCGGAGACGCCGCCGGCGACCGCCACCCTGTCCACGCCGAAGAGATCCATGGCCGCGGTCGCGCGCGCCACCAGCACGTCCACGATGGCTTCCTGGAAGGCCGCGCACACGTCGGCCACGACCACGCCTTCCTTGTTGGCGGCAAGATAGTCCCACAGTGCCGTCTTCAGGCCCGAGAACGACAGCGCGAGGGGATCGGCCTTGACGCGGCCGCGGGGGAAGCGCACCGAGCGGATGTTCCCCTGGCGGGCCATGTCGTCGATCACCTTGCCGCCGGGAAAACCGAGGCCGAGCATCTTGGCGCCCTTGTCGAAGGCCTCGCCGGCCGAGTCGTCGCGGGTGGAAGCCACTTCCTCGTAGTCGCCGATGTCCTTCACCAGGTAGAGGGAACTGTGGCCGCCCGAGACCACCATCGAGAGGAAGGGGAACGCGATGGGCTGGTGCATCAGCGGCGACAGCGCGTGACCTTCGAGATGGTGGACGCCGAGCAGCGGAAGCCCGGTGCGCAGCGCCAGCCCTTGCGCCACCGACACGCCGACCAGCAGGGAACCGATGAGGCCCGGCCCTCGCGTGACCGCGATGGCGTCGATGGACCCGAGGTCGGCGCCGGCCTCGTCGAGGGCCAGGCGCAGCACGCCGTCGATGGTTTCCAGATGGCGGCGGGCGGCCAGCTCCGGCACCACGCCGCCGAAGGGCGCGTGCACGGCGTCCTGGGAGGCCGTCACGTTGGACAGCACGCGGCCATCGTCGAGCACGGCGGCCGAGGTGTCGTCGCAGGAGGTTTCGATCGCGAGGATCTTCACGAGGATCCCGCCGCCGCTCCCTGCCGGATGGAGAGGCGCAGGCCTTCGAGTTCGGCCTGCACCGGCTTGTCGCGAGGAAGGTGGCGGCGTGCGCTGGCGGCGAACTCGGCCGCGCGCTCGGGTCGGCCCTGCACGTGGTGCACGTAGGCCAGGTAGAGGTAGGCGTAACCGTTGCCGCCGTAGAGGGAGACGGCGCGCTGGAGCACTTCAAGGGCGCCGTCGAGGGAGCCGGCGTCCACCAGGTTGCGACCGCTGGCGGCGAGGCGAAGGCTCGCCAGTTCCACCGCGCGAGTGCCGACCGGCCCCTGGGACATGGCGGCGGCGCGCTTTTCGATTTCGCGGCGCAGCGAAGCAGCGGTGGCTTGGAAAGACTCCCAGTCCTCGGCAGCGGCGACGCGCGGCTCTTCCTCTTTGGCGGGTTGCTTGGCGGGTCGCGATGCCGCGCCGGACTTCGCCGCCGGACGCGAACTCTTCTTCGCTGCCGGGCCCCCGAAAC
>JBHEPB010000026.1:0-13421 GCA_046260515.1 Binatia bacterium | reverse complement strand
GCGGAATCCCCCCGGTCGGGGCGGCTGCGGGAATCGACGAGCTGCTCAAGAGAGCCGAACGACCAGCCGACCTAGCAGCCGGTTTGGCGTCAGTCATCCTGGATGCCGTTGGCAGGGCCCTTGGACTTGGCAGTTCATGTCGAGGTGCGGGCCTCGCGGGCCCGGGCGGCGGCGCGGCGCCTGCCGTCTGCCCGCGCGCGGACCGCTGCGGCCCACGACGGTGACGCATCGTGCACGGCTTCGTCGGCAAGGGGGTTGTAGGTTCTCAGGCCGGCGAAACGTTCGAAGTCCCGGTCGGCCGTCCACAATTCGTGCACGCCGTGCTCGAGGCAGAGCGCGGCGATGCGCGCGTCGTGCACGAGGCCTCCGCTCGCGCGCGAAGTGATGAGAAGGTCGCGCAGCACGGGCCAGTGGGCAGCGGTCTCGGCGAGCACGACGAGCCCGGGGGAGGCAAGGATAGCCTCGACCTGCTCGATGGCGCGGTGTTGCGGCGTAGGCGGCTTGAGAATCCTTGGGTGGGTGACGACGGAGACGAACTCGTGGATGCAGGGCCACGGAACGGCCCAGGCCTCGTTGCTCTCCACGAGAAGGTCGAGGCGACGGCGCGCGGCTTGGTGCCACGGCGACCCCGCGCTGTGGGCGTACACCAGGATGTTCGTGTCGACGGCGATCACTCGTCGTCGCCCCCGTCGTCGCTCGCATCGTTGCCGCTCACATCGTCGCCGTTGCCGACATCGTCGGTGATGTCGACATCGTCGACGAAGAACCCGGGGTAGGCAGCCTTGCGGATGTTCGCCCAGCCTCCACGGGCTTCCATCTCCGGAGTCAGGCCCTGGCCACCAACCGAAAGGTTCGGCCAGTGGTAGGGCTTCTTCTTCGCCTGGCGCTTGCGAAGCGTCTCGCGCAGGGCCTCCTCGACGAGGGCCCTCAGCGTGGTTTTCTCCTGCGCCGCCGTCCGCCGGGCCTCGGCCAGCAGCGCGTCGGGGATCTCGATCGTCGTCTTCATATGGGCACCCATACCAGAAGGCGCGACGCCACATCAAGCGGTGCGGCCCGCTCCTGGACGAGCAGGCGGGCTATGTCAGTCCTTGCCGAAGCGAGCACCATCCGCAGCAAGGGGCCGGACCGGCACCCCACGCTCCTGTTCCTCCTGAGGCCGCTGAAGAAGCAGCGTCGCAATCTCTCACTGCGCCAAGTGCTGGTGGGCTTGAAGAAGAACTTCGAGATCAGGGCCGGGCAGTATTACGGCGCAGCTGTCCTGCTTGAGATCTCCGAGATCCTTCGGTGTCCATGGAGTTCGAACCCGGCACCGATTGACTCGAAGAAGTAGCTGCCAGCCGGCTTCGCCCGCCTTCATCGCGCTTTCGCGCCAGGATACCTCGGATACCCCCCGGCGCCGCGCGTCGCGGCAGCAGACAGGTACCCGAGGACGGTCACGACCTCCGGGCGGAATGCGGCGCATGGACCAGGGCCACCCCGATCATGGCCTCGCGCGTGACGATCGCGGCAAGCTGGTCTTCGCTCCAGCCCTCGGTGCCGGAGGGGCGAAGGGGCAGGACCATGTAGCGGGTCTCGGCCGTGGTGTCCCACACACGGATCGCGACGCTCGCGGGAAGATCGAGACCGAGTTCGTGCAGTACCCGGCGCGGTTCGCGCACCACGCGGGAGCGGTACTCCGGCCTCTTGTACCAGTCCGGCGGCAGGCCCAGCACCGGCCAGGCCGTGCACGAGCACTGCGTACAGACGACCACGTTGTGGAGAAGGGGCGTGTCCTCGAGGACCACGATGTACTCGCCCTGCACTCCCGAGTAGCCGAGTTCCGCGCAGGCCGCAGTGCCGTCGGCGAGCAGGCGTCTTCGGTACTCCGCATCCGTCCAGGCCCTCGCGACCACGCGTGCGCCGTTGCGATCCGTCCATTCCTGCTGGTACTGCTCGACCACGCCTTCGAGGAAACCCTCGGGAACAAGGCCCTTGTCGGCGAGGACCTCCCTCAGTGCGGCAGCGCGCGCCGCGGGCGGGGCCGTCGCGGCAGGATCCCTGCGGCTGCTCATGCGGCCTCCAGGTAGGCGTCCCAGAGGTCAACGACCACGGTCTCGGCGCCGGCGTCAGCGCCGGCCCAGAGCTCGTGCCCAGCGAACTCCACGTGGTAGGTGTGCTCGGGGCGATGTTCGCCGAGATGCGCCGAGACATCCGGGAAGGGGAAGGCCGGCGCAACGTGGACGACGACGCCCCGCTTGCCGCGACAATAGCGCGGCACTCGCGTGTGGCCGGCAGGATGGATGTCGCGGACGAGGACGCGATCGCCGACACCGAAACGGGCAGACGGCTCGGGGGAGAGACCGGCCATCGGGCTCGGCGCAACGGGCCCGGAGAGAGGGAAGCGGCCGCCGGCGCGGCTCTCGAGTTCCCCGTGCGCGACGACTCCCCTTTCGACCAGGAGGCTCGCCACTCCGGTGAGCACGCGCTCGTAGTAGCCGGCGGCCAGGTAGTGCGCGGGCTCCATGCGCTCGATCGCGTGGCGGTACTCGTCCACGTTGTAGGCACGCAGCACGGCCACGCCGAGGAAGTTCATCGCAAAGGCGAGGCCTTCCCAGGGCTCGTGAAAGACCGGCTCGCCCTTCTCGATCTCCACCGCGCCGAAGCCGTTCACGCCGCCGAGGTCGTGGATGCCGTCCATCGATGCCTTTTAGCGGGTATCGGGGTTGTCGCCACCCGCGGGCGGCTCTGTCCCCGGTGGCCCCATCGAGTAACCCGAAGGCCTGGCCGCCGGAGCAGCCAGCCGGGCGTTCGGCATCCTTGAGGACGGCTCCTCGACTCGGCCGATCAGGTGGAGGCGCGGGCCTCGCGGGCCCGGGCGGCGGCACGGCGCCTGCCGTCCGCCCGCGCGCGGACCGCTGCGGCCCACGACGGTGACGCATCGTCCACGGCGTCGTCGGTGAGGGGGTTGTAGGTTCTCAGGCCGGCGAAACGCTCGAAGTCCCGGTCGGCCGTCGAACCCCGCCTCCCGGTAAAACGCGGAGTGGCACGACGTATCGACGATCGTGACCATGTCGGCCTCCGCGTCAGCCTTCAGGTAGGCCAACATGGCCTGCATGGCAGGGCGTTCCACCTCGGGCTCCCGGAAAAAGAACGGCCGCGTGTGATTCGATGTGATCAGGTTACGGAAAGAAACGATGACGCTGTTGCTGCTCGCCCGTGAGATGAGTGCACCGAGCGTGTTGAGGATACCCGGCTCCCGCAGTCGGGAATACGATGCCCGAAGATCGAAGGGGTGGATCCTTAGAAACATGCCGAGGCCAACCAGCTTCTCACCCGAAAAGACCTTCAAGTAGAAGAAGGAGACTTCTGGCGTCCCCCGGGCAATCCACTCCTCGAAAAGATCCCAGATGTTCTCACCCAGCGCTTGTCGCGCCAGGTGGTCCGCAAACACCCGCTTCTCACCAGTTGTCAGCTCCGTGGCTTTCCTGCAGACCAACCCGGTCACGGCGTATGCGTCCGCGGTGCAGCGGCAGAATCGATGGGCGCTGCGGGATCGGACAAGGGCCGGGAGTCGGGAACGTGTGTCACCGTGCGGGCATGGTACGCAAAGGGTGGGGCACCTGCAACGCTGAGTCCTTGACGCTTTGTTCGATGAGAAATGGTCGCATCCCCCGGCCCGTCGCGAGCCGGATTCGGCCTTCAAGGTGCACGGGCTCCACCGCGAACGATGCAGTGGACGTGGGGATGATGCAGTAGCGTCTGACTCCATGTGTGCAGCACGGCAACAAGTCCGATTATGGCGTAGCGGTTTCGTTCAACCCCCATACTCAGACTCGAGCAAACGACGAAAAAATGAGGGGAAGATGCTTCCGACAGCCCGCTTGTTCTACCTATGCTCGTGGCCACCGACACGTTCGAGGATCCTCGAACTGCAGCGCGACAAGGCGTCGCTCGCCGATGCCGTGATCGACGACGCGTCGTTTGGGAAGAGACTGGGGGAAGGAAGACCTGGCGTTGCTGCTGGAGGAGTAGGGTCGCCGCGTCTCGACTGGCCAGCCGGATCAGTAACGCCTGCTCAGCGGCAGGCGCAGTAGCGATAGAAGCCAGACTCCGAGGCATCCCCGAGCGTCGGCGCGCTGTCCACGTACATGGTCGGGGGGCCGCCCCTGTCGGTGCAGCCGATTCCCGAGAGGTGGACGTTCTGAACGTCAATCGGCCCCCACGGTGCCCCTGCGTCCACGTACTCGCTGTAGATGGTTCGGCCCAGTTCCAGGCAGTCAATCGATGCCGTCGCGGGATCGAACGCGAGGCCGGCGGATGCGCAGACGGCCGTGCACGACTGACCATCGCCGCCTTTGCGAATACAGGATCCGCCGAAGGTCAGCCCCGGACACGGGAAACAGCCGGAGGCATCGAGGGCGCAGCCCGCGCCGCAGGTCACTTCACCGAAAGGCTCTGCCGCGGCTGTAACCGTGCTGCAGGTGGCGCTGACGACGGTCCCGAAGTCACAGTCTTCCCCGGCCTCGATGGTGCCGTTGCCGCAGCTGTCGCAGGTGATCGGCGTCGGGAGCCCGCCACCGGAGAGAGCCGTGGCAATGTCGCCGCTATGCGAATCGATCACCGGCTTGTAATCATCCGCGGTGAGCGGCGCGTCCGGACAGGCGGACCCGACGCCCGCGGCGTTGTCGATCGCCTTCTGCCATGCTTTGGCGAAGTTCGCCTCGCACTTGGCGATCGAGGCGTCGTGCTTCGCCGTGTCGCCGGTCGTGACGAAACTCTTCTCGGCGGACTGCCGGCACGCGGCGTACTTGCCGGCCGCGAGATTCTTCGCCGCCTGACACTTCTGCTCCGGCGGCGGCCCGGCCAGCACCGCAGATGCGGTCAGTACCATCGCGGCAATCGCCACCGTCGTGCTCGTCGTGATTGTCTTTCGCATGGATGCCTCGTTGCATGAGAATGGACGGTCAGGGAACAATTTCCTGCCGCGACCAAGCGCCCCATGCATTTCAGGCACCCGACTCCGTGGTTTGGAGAGGGGGCAAGATGGCCCTTCGGGCTCGCGGAAGCCAGCGCAATACAGTGCGTCACCTCTCGACAACGATGCCCATGGAGGTGTGGTGCGCCCGGCTGGATTCGTGAGCGCCGAGCCGGCGAGGGGCGAGAGGCACCTCGTCTTACTCGCAAAGGTTGGTGCGCCCGGCTGGATTCGTGAGCGCCGAGCTGGCGAGGCGCGAGAGGCACCCGGTCTTGCTGGCTGAGGTGAGTGCGCCCGGCTGGATTCGAACCATGAGCCGCGAGCCGGCGAGCGGCGAGAGGCACCTCGTCTTACTCGCTGAGGGTTGGTGCGCCCGGCTGGATTCGAACCAGCGACCACCGGCTTAGAAGGCCGGTGCTCTATCCGACTGAGCTACGGGCGCACACCTGGTGCGACCGCCGCGGTCGCGAGGGCGACGACGGAGGTCACGAAGACTGGTCGGGGTGAGAGGATTTGAACCTCCGACACCCTGCTCCCAAAGCAGGTGCGCTACCAGGCTGCGCCACACCCCGAGTCGGCGATTGTTTCGTGCCGGGGCCGGAGATTCAATCGGTCCGCGCCGCCCGTCGCCCTCCCTCCACCAATCCTCGCCCCGTCCCGGCTGTGGTTCGGCGGTCGACTGGATGGCCGTTCAGCGGTAAAACCGGCGACGTTCCGCGAGACTCGTCTTCAGGCTGCTTCGCCCCATTCTCCCCATGACACCCGACCAGGCCCACACTCCCAGCGACGCCGGCGCCGCCGATCGCCGGGAGATGGACCGCCTTTTCCTTCCCGATCTTCGCGAGCGAATTCGCGCCAGCCTGACCTTCCTGGCCATTGCACAGGCCATTTATGCCGTCGCCCTGCCCTTCACCCAGGGGCCTATGCTGGGCACGCGGTCGGTCATCAACCTGGTCCGATTGGCCGTTCTCTTCCTCTGCATCCGGGAACTTCGCGGAGAGGGAACGCGCCGCCACACCCTGACGGTCAACGGCGCTGCCCTGGCCACCCAGCTTGCCACCGGTGTGCTGATGTCCGCCATTCGGCTCGACGTGCTGCCCATGGTCTTCCTGGTCACCGTCGTCACGTGCATCTGCTCGGTGCTGATCCCCTGGGGCGGCAAGGTGCAGGCGGTGGTTGCCGGCTTCGCCACGGCCGGTCTGGCGCTGGCCACCTTGCACGTCTACCTGGTCACCGGGGTCCAGCAGCTGGGCTTCGATGCGGCCGTCACCATCTTCAGTTCCCTGCTGGTTTCCGTCTTCATCGCCTTCTATTTCGAGCGCTCCCGCACGCAGCTGGAAGAGCGCCTCGAGGCGGGCCGCCGTGCCGACGAGGAGCTGGCCACCCTGCGCGGCCAGCTCGAACGGCGCGTGGCCGAACGCACGGCCGAACTGGAGATGGCCAACCGCGAGCTCGAGGGCTTCAGCTACACCGTCTCCCACGACCTTCGCTCGCCGCTGCGGACCATTGGCGGCTTCAGCCACATGCTGCTGGATGAAGGCGGCGACAGCCTGGACGAAGTCGCGCGCTCCCACCTCCACAAGATCCGCGACGCCAGTCGCCGCATGGACCGCCTGATCGACGACATGCTGCTGCTGGCCCGCGTGGGCCGAGGCGCCCTTCGCTATGAAGTGGTGGACCTGGCGGACATGGCCCGGACCATCGGCTCCGAACTGGCGGTCGAGTACCCGGAGCGCCGCGTGGAACTGACGGTGGAGCCCGTACCTGCTGTGCGCGGCGACCACGCGTTGCTGCGCATCGCCATGGACAACCTGCTGCGCAACGCATGGAAGTTCACGGCGGCCAGGGAAGTCGCCCACATCCGCGTGCGGGGCGAGAACAAGGCGGGCAACGTCACGTGCCGGGTGAGTGACGACGGGATCGGCTTCGATCCCCGTTTCCGCGGCAAGCTCTTCCAGCCCTTCGAGCGCATCCACGACGAGCCGCGCTTTCCCGGGACCGGAGTGGGCCTGGCCACCGTGGCCCGCATCGCCCAACGTCACGGCGGCAGCGTGGAAGCCGAAGGCGAGCTCGGCCAGGGCGCCACGTTCTCGATCGTCCTTCCCCTCCAGCCCCTTCCGCCCCCGGCCTGAGGGAAGGCGACCGACTTCAGCTCTTGCCCAACTCCTCTTCCACCGAGTCCACCACGGCCGCGATCACCGTCTTCACCTGCTCCGCGGAGAGGTCGTAGAACACCGGCAGCGAGATCTCGCGCGCAAAGTTGTCGTAGGCCACGGGATAGTCGGCCATGTCGTAGCCGAGGGAGCGGTAGAAGCTCATGCGCGGCACCGGGATGTAGTGCACGTTCACCGAAACGTCGCGGTCGAAGATGCGCTGGATGATGGCGTCGCGCCGGTCCTCGTCGATACCGCGGATGCGCAAGGGAAAGAGGTGGAACGACGAGGTGCGGCCGTCGCGGTCGAACACCGGCAGCTCGGCCCACGCGTACCCGGCGAGGGCCTGCGCGTAGGCCTCCACCACGCGGCGGCGACGCACCAGCGTATCGCTGTCGTAGCGCTCCAGCTCCACGAGACCGATCGCGGCCGCGATGTCGGTCATGTTGCACTTGTAGCCGGCCTCGACGATGTCGTACTTCCAGTTGCCCTTCTGGGTCTTGGCCAGTGCATCCTTGTTCTGGCCGTGCAGGGTCTTCACGCACAGCTCGCGGTACAGGTCCTCGTTGGAGAAGGGCTCGGGCAGGTTCAGCATCACGGCGCCGCCCTCGGCCGTCGTCAGGTTCTTGACGGCATGGAAGGAGAACACCGAAACGTCGGTGAGGCTGCCGCTGCGACGCCCCTTGTAGCGGGCGCCCACCGAATGGGCCGCGTCGGCCAGCACCAGCATGCGGCCGAGTTTCTCCTGCACGGGCGTGGCCGCCTGGAACATCGCGGCCTTGTCGCGCACGAGCTGGTTGATCGCGTCGTAGTCGCAGGGCCAGCCGCCGAGGTCCACCGGCATCACCGCCTTGGTGCGGCGCGTGATGGCGGCGTCGATGGCGGCCAGCGAAACGTTGAAGTCCTCGGCGTTCACGTCCACAAACACCGGCCTGGCGCCGCAGTGCACGATGACGTTGGCCGTGGCCGCGTACGTGTACGCGGGCACGATCACTTCGTCGCCCTCGCCCACGCCGAACCAGCGCAGCACCACCTCCAGGCCGGCCGTGGCCGAATTGAGACAGAGGGCCGCGGGCGCGCCACAGTACGCGGCGAGGTTCTTCTCGAGCAGCTTGGTGCGCGGGCCGGTGGTGATCCAGCCGGACTTCAGGGCTTCGACGACTTCGTCGATGATCTTCTGGTCGATGCGTGGCGGGGAGAACGGAATCATCGTGGCTGGGGTTCCTCGGTCGGTTGGCGTTGCGGAAGTCGCGAGGCGGCGACGGCCGCCGCCCCGGAGCGACGCGAGACTAGGACGAAACCGCAGCCGATGGGAGGGCGCCGCCGGCCTGCGCAAGGACCCGCGGCCGATGGGAGGGCGTCCCGGCCGCTTCCGATGTCCTAAACACGCGCCGCCGAGACTGCCCGAACGGCCCCCGTGCGCCTTCCCCATTGCTTCGGCCGTGGACAAGGCAGAAATTCGGCCGACTCTCCCCGATGGAAGACAGCTCGAGATCAGTCGGACTCTTCTCCGGCGACGGCCTTTCCCCCCAGGTCGAAAGCACCCTCGCCTCGATTTCGAGCCTGCTCGGGGCGATCACACTCGCCCTCGGCGTGGCCGGCATGGTCGGCTGGCGCCTCGACATCTCCATGCTGAGGGAACTGCTGCCCGGGGCCGGCGCGGTGCGCCCCACGAGCGCGGCCTGCATCGCCCTTCTCGGCGGCGGCCTTTGGTTCGCGGTCTCGCGTCCGGCCCTGTCCCGGTCCCTAAGCCTGCTGGCCGGGCTGGTCGCGGGCCTTTCCTTTTTCGACTTCCTTGCCGGGATCGAGGCCTTTTTCCGTGAGCCGCTGATCCATCCCCGGCTGCTGGCTTCCACCTTGCCCAGCATCTCCGAACGCGTCGGGGCCATGAACTTCGTCCCCGCCCTCGGCTATGCCGTGCTCGCCGCCGCGCTGGTCACCGGGCGCGACAGCCGCGTGGTGGTGGCGGCCCAGACCCTGACCGTTACGGCGCTCTTCCTGGCCCTGGTTCCGGTGGTGAGCTTCCTCTACCAGGTCGAGTCCCTCGTCTCGCCCTTGCTGCCGGCGGCGCCGTCCCTGTTCGGGGCCGGCGCCATCACGCTGCTCTCGGTGGGGATCCTGTGCATCAACCCCCGGCGCGGCGTCATCGGAGTCCTGGCCGCTGACACCGCCGCCAGCCAGACGGGGCGCCGCCTGCTGGTGCCGGCCCTGCTCCTGCCCATCGTGGCCGGGGCCGTCTTCCTCTCCGCGCGCACTTTGGGATCCCTGGACCTCGATGCGACGATTCCCGTATTCGTCTGCGCCCTGGCCGCCACGCTCGGCGGCTCCGTGCTGTGGGCGGCGCGGGCGGGCGCCCGCGTGGAAATCCTGCACCGGCGCGGCGAGGCCTCGCTGCGCGAAACCATCGACGCCTCCCCGCTCATGATGTGGATGGCCGATGCTCCCGACCAGGCCCTGTACCTGAATCCAGCCCTCCGGCAGTTCCTCGGCGCCGGCCCCGATGACGTGTCCGCAGGTGGCTGGAGAACCTACACCCACTCCGACGATGTGGAGAGGGTCGAGCAGGAAGCCGGTCAGGCGTACCAGTCGGTCCAGACCTACTCCTCTGAGTTTCGCGTGCGGCGCGCCGACGGCCAGTGGAGGTGGGTGCTGGCCACGGGCATGCCGCGCTTCGCTCCCGACCGCCAGCTGGCAGGCTTTACCGGTACCTGGGTGGACGCTACCGAGCGCAAGGACGCGGAGAGCGCCCTGCAACGGTTCGCCGCCGAACTGGAGATGCGCGTGGCCGAGCGCACCATGGCGCTGACCGCTTCCAAGGAGGAACTGGCGCGCCAGACCGGCCTGCTCGAATCCATCGTGAAAAGCATGGGCGACGCCCTGCTGGCCGTGTCGGTGGACGGCGCGATCCTGCTCTCCAACGACGTGGCGCTGCGCGTCTTCGGTGCGTCGAGCGCCGACGCGCACGCCAATGCCCGCGGCAACGAGTACGGGTTTTTCCGGGCCGACGGGGTCACCCCCTTTCCCTCGGAGCAGCTTCCAATGATCCGCGCTCTCGGCGGCGAGCGCGTGGATAACGTGGTGATGGTGGTCAAGCACCGCGAGGCCCCCGACGGCCTATGGGTGCGCATCACCGGGCGTCCCATCCGCAACCCGGACGGGCAGATCATGGGCTCCATCATCGTCGGCCGCGACGTGACCGAGTTCGAGAAGGCCCTGGAAACCACGCGCCGGCTGGCCGCCGTGGTCGAGTCCTCGGGCGACGCCATCCTGTCGCTCACCCCCGAAGGACGAATTTCCACATGGAATCGGGGTGCCGAACAGATGTACGGTTTCACAGCCGAGGAAGTGACGGGCGTCCCGATCGGCCGCCTGGACACCTCCTTCGAAAAAGACGGGATCGACCGCATGCTGGCCACGCTCGCCCAGGGGAATTCGAAGGTGATCCGCCGCGACTCGGTGGGCCGCCGCCACGACGGGACGCGGCTCGACATCGCCACGACGACCTCGCCGGTCCACGATCAGGAGGGCCGCGTCACGGCCCTGTCGGTGGTCCACCACGACGTCACCCACCTGAAAGCCGCCGAGCGCCGCATCCAGGCCCTCAACGACGAACTGGCCGCCAGCGTGCGCGACATCCAGGTTCTCAACAACGCCCTCGAAGAAAGAGTGCGCGACCGCACCGCCGCCCTGTTGGCCGCCAACCACGACCTCGAGAACTATGCCTCCTCCGTGGCCCACGACCTTCGCACGCCGCTGCGCGCCATCGCCGGCTTCGCCCACGTGCTGGAAGAGGACTACGGCGACTTGGTCGACGACGAGGGCCGGCGCGTCATTGGCGTAGTGCGCAAGAACGCCCAGGACATGGGCGCCTTCATCGACGCGCTGCTCCAGTTCTCGGCCGTGGACCGCCAGCCGCCCAGTAAGGAGCAGGTGGACGTGGCCGAGGTGGTCCGCGAGTGCGTGGATTCGCTGGGGGCCGACTGCGCCGAGCGCGACGTCGTCTTCCAGGTGGGCGACCTGCCGCCCTGCCGGGCCGACCGGGCCTCCCTGAAGCAGGTGTTCTTGAACCTGCTGGCCAATGCCGTCAAATTCACCCGACGGACCGAGAAGGCCCGCGTCGAGATCGGCAGCCGGATCGACGAGAGCGGGGCCACGGCCTACTACGTGAAGGACAACGGAGTGGGCTTCGACATGTCGAACACAAGGCGCCTGTTCGGCATTTTCCAGAGGCTGCACGCGCCGGCCGACTTCGAGGGCACCGGCCTCGGGCTGGCCAGCGTGGCAAGGATCGTCGCCGCCCATGGGGGAAGGGTCTGGGCGGAAGCCGAGCCCGGCAAGGGCGCGACGTTCCATTTCATCCTCGAGCAACGCGAGGGGGGTACATGATCGTCGACGGAACCAGCGCAGTGGACATCCTTCTGGCAGACGACAACGAGAACGACATCGAACTGACCGTTCGAGCGTTCAAGAAGCACCGCATCGTCAACAGCATCCAGGTGGTGCGCGACGGCCAGGAGGCCCTCGAGTACCTCTTCTGCACGGGCCGCTACGCCCACCGCAGCATGTCCGACCTGCCGAAGGTGGTGCTGCTCGACGTGAAGATGCCCTTCGTGGACGGCATCGAGGTGCTGCGCCGCATCCGTGCCGACGCGCGCACCCAGGAACTGCCGGTGGTGATGCTCACCTCGTCCAGCCTCGATCGCGACGCCATCGAATGCTACGACCTCGGCGTCAACAGCTACATCGTCAAGCCCGTGGACTTCGAGCAGTTCCACGAGGCGGCGCGCATCATCGGCTTCTACTGGCTGTTCCTCAACAAGTCCCGGCCCCAGGAAAGCAGCGGAGTCTGAGCGGGCGCGCACGACGCGCGCCTCGAGCAGGCAGCAAGCGGAGGAAGGAAATGTCCGAGACCACGGGTGGATCCATTGTCGCGAGGATGCTGAGGCAGGAAGGCGTCGAGAAGTTCTTCGGCATCGTTGACGGCACCTACACGCAACTGTTCGCCCACTGCGTCGAGAACGGGATCGAGATGGTCTCGCCGCGCCACGAGGCGGTCGCCGCCCACATGGCCGGCTCCTACGCCCGCCTGACGGGCCGCCTCGGTGTCTGCATTGCCAGCAACGGCCCGGGCGTGGCCAACATGCTCTCGGGCGTCGCCGTCGAGAACGGCGAGGGCAACCGCGTGCTGCTGGTCACGAGCTCGCGGCGCACCGGCATCACCTACCCGGACCGCGGCGGCGCCTACCAGTGCTTCGACCAGGTGGGTGTGATCCGCGCCATGTCGAAGTGGTCGGAGTCGGTCGCGTCGTTCGCGCGCATCGGCGAGCTGACGCGTCAGGCCCTGCGCGCCTGCTGGCAGGGGCGCCCCGGCGTCGTGCACCTGGACGTGCCCGAGAACCTGCTGAACGGCATGGGTCCGGACGAGCCCATCCTGGCCCCGCACGAGTACCGCCGCGTGGAACCGATTCCGGCCTCCGAGTCCCAGCTGGAAGCCGCGGCCGAACTTCTCGCCGGCGCCAGGCTGCCGATGATCCACGTGGGCGGCGGCGTGATCCACGCCCAGGCTTTTGCGGCCCTGGCCGAAGTGGCCGAACTGCTGCACGCGCCGGTGACGACCTCGTGGAGCGCGCGCAGCGCCATCGTCGAGACAAATCCTTTGGCCTGGCCCATGCCGCACATCGAAGCCTGCAACCAGCTGCGGCGCGAGGCCGACGTGGTTCTCGTGGTCGGTTCCGAACTCGGCGAGACCGACTGGTGGGGCAAGGCTCCCTACTGGGCTCCCCCCTCACGCCAGAAGCTCATCCAAGTGGACGCCAGCGACGACTGCCTCGGGCGCAACCGCCGCGGCGACCTGCTGGTGCTGGCCGACGCCCGCGCCTTCCTCGCAGCCCTCGCGCCTCGACTTCGCACGAGGCGCGCTTCCATGCCCATCGACGCCCGCCGCGAGTCGGTGACGCGCCTGGCCGCTACCAAGGCCGCCGACCGCGCCGCCCTGGACGCCGTACTCGACAACCGCTCTTCGCCGATGATCACGGGCCATGTGCCGTCCGCGTGCCGCCGGGTGTTCGGCGACGACGCGACCTTCGTCTTCGACGGCGGCAACACGGCGGTGTGGGGCCACTTCTTCACCGAGATGCGTTCTCCCAACACCATGCTGCAGACGGCCCACTTCGGGCACCTCGGCGCCGGCGTGGGCCAGGCCCTCGGCGCCGCCATCGCACGGCCGGACCGCCAGGTGTGCTGCATCATCGGCGACGGCGCCATGGGCTTCCAGATGCAGGAGATCGAGACAGCGGTGCGCTGCGGGCTCGCGC
>JBHEPB010000205.1:0-10122 GCA_046260515.1 Binatia bacterium | reverse complement strand
TTTGTTGGGTAACAGTTTCCGCGCACTGCGGCAAGACGAGAATGGCTCCGAACGCGAGTCGATGCCGCCCAAGGGCGTGTGACCTCAGGTGATTCCATGACGATCGGCCCCCTCGACCCGAGCCCAGGTGAGTCGCGCACGACCCGAGAGCGCATCCTTGATGCCGCCGAGCAGGTCTTCGCGGAGAAGGGCCTCGGTGCGGCCCCGGTGCGCGACATCGCGGCCCGGGTCGGCCTCAATCCCGCCAGTCTTTACAACCACTTCGCCGGCAAGGAGGAACTCTACGAGGCCGTCCTCGAAAGGGGCCTGACCCCTGTTCTGGAGATGGTCTCCGACCTCATGGACGGGGAGAGGACGAGGGACAGGGAGGAGAAGGTCATCGACCGGGTGGTCCTCCACTTTGCCGCCAGCCCCAACCTGGCCAAGCTCATCCATTACGAGACCCTGGCCGGAGGCGAGCGCCTGGCCAAGATCGCCGGCCGCTGGTTCGAGCCGGTTTACCAGCGCGGCATCGAGGTGCTTCACGCCAGTCGCGCCGCCGAGGTCTGGTCGGAGGAAGACCTGCCCCTGCTCCTGCTCGCCTTCCAGAACCTCATCGTCGGTTACTTCGCCATGGCCCCGCTGGTCCGCCAGGTCTTTGGCTTCGACCCGGTGTCGGAGGAAGGCATTCGGCGCCAGACGGCCTTCCTGCACAGGGTGGCCCACCTCCTCGTTCCTCCCCGCGAGGGCTGATGGCCGGTCGCGAGGGCGAGCCGGGGGCCGGCCCGCGCCAGCGGCGTCGGATCTTTGTTCCGCTTCTCGCCGGCCTGGTGTTGCTCGCCGCGGCGGCGTGGGGCGCCCTGGCCTGGTTCGCGACGGACCTCTTCACGGGGGTCGTCGTTCGGGCGGCGGCCGCGAACGGTTTCGAGGTGAAGTTCGAGGCTCCTCCGGCGGTGAGCTTTTCCGGTTTCCGCGCCCGCGGTGTCACGGTCACGTCGAACTCGGCCGAAGTGCTGAAGGCCGAGCGGGTCACGGGTTCGGTTCGCCTTCTTTCTCGTCGGCCGTGGCTCGGCATTTCGATCACCCTGGCGGGAGTGCGCCTCGCACCGGCGCGCGGCGCCGGCTCGGCGAACAGGACGCCAAACGGGCCCTTGCGAATCTTCGCCGTGCTGCCGCCGGTGCTGTCCGCGGTGTCGCTGGAACAGGCTCAGGTGGACCTGGGCGACGGGCGCCGATTGCTGGTGGATGCCGGGATCGTGAACGAGGCCGACGGCTCGCTCGACTTGGAGTGGACGCGCCTCGACTACAGCGAATCGTCCGGTGAGACTGCCGCCGAGAAACTCCGCGGCAGTCTCCGGCTATCCCCGGCTGCGGCCGCGCCGGCAGGCACTGCGGCTCCCGCGGACGCTGCAGCGAACCCGGCCACCACGTCGCTTCTCTTCGCACTCGAGATCGAGTCCGGCGCTGCTCTGGCCGGTTCGGTGCTCCTGGATTTCAGTGCCCATCCCCTGTTCCTCTCCGGGCGCATCGCAGACAGGGCCGGCGGCGGCCACGAGGGCAGCGGCCTTGCGATGTCGCTTGGCAAGCTGCTGCGGGCGACCGGTCGCGTCGAGGTGGATGCCGACGGCGGCCTGCGCACGGGCAACGTGGAGGTCGCCAGCGAGAACCTCGCCCCGGCCTTCACGACCCTCGTGCGAGAACCCTTCGGCGGCGTCTATCCCGCCCTGGCGGATGCCGAGGTGGCGGGGAAGGGGAAAGTTGCGCTGGTGCTGGCGGCGCCGACGCGGCATTCGGCGGACATCACGCTCTCGCTCGCGCTCACGAGACTCGTCACCCGCTCGGTCGAGGCCGAGTCCGTGGTCCTCGACGTGCCCTGGAGCGGAGTCGCTCTCGGCAAACGTGCCGAGAGAAAGGGCCGGATCCGCGCGGCGAGGTTCTCCCTGCTCGGCCTGCCCTGGAGGGGCCTCGACGCTCCCCTCGCTTCGGTGCCCGGACGGCTGGCGGCCAGGGGCGACCAGGAGTGGAAGGCGGCCGGCGGCACGCTGCACATCTCGAACTTCGTCGCCGAGGATGACGCACGCCAGGGGCCGCGCCTATCGGCGACCCTGCGGCTCGTGGGCTTCGATCTCGGCCAACTTGGCGAGACCTTCGGCGTCGCGGGGCTCGCGGGCACCCTCGAGGGCGATCTCGGCCGCGTGCGCGTCGATGCCGACGCCGTCTCGGCCGAGGGCTCGGTGACCGCCGCGACCTTCGGCGGATCGGTGGTCTTCTCCAGGCTCCACATCGAGCATCCCTTCGGCCGTGTGCCTTCCGTCGGACTGGACGCGAAGCTTTCGGAGATCCTCCTCGGCAACGTGACGGACTTCCTCGGTGTGGGAGGGGTGAGCGGGGTGCTGGAGGGAAGCGTCACCAACCTGGTGCTCGCCGCGGGGCAGCCCCAGGCCTTCGACGCCGACCTTCACACGGTCTCGCGGCGCGGAGTGTCCCAGACCGTGGACGTGAGGGCCATCCAGCAACTCGGCGTGCTCGGGGGAGGCGACAGCGGCTCCATCACCGGCTCCCTCCTCAGGGTGATCGACCGCTACCGCTACTCGAAGCTGGGGCTGCGCGCCCGCCTGCGCAACGACGTCTTCGAGCTCCGCGGGGTCGAGACCGACAAAGGCAGGGACTACATCGTCAAGGGAAGCCTGCTGCCGCCGTCAGTCAGCGTGGTGAGCCATTCGCAAGTCGTGTCGTTCTCGGAGATGCTCCGGCGCATCGACAGGATCGCCGCCATCGGCGAGGGAGGTACTCCGAATGCCGTTTCCGACTGAATCCGCCGTGACCACCACGACCGTCCTCCGCAGTGCCCCCACGATCGCGCCGAGGCGCCCCGCCTTGCGGTCGTTGCGCCGTTCCTCGCCCGCCGGCCGGGCCCCGGCCTTGCTGGCGATGGCTTCCTTCGCGATGGCCTCGCTGGCCACGGCCTGCGTCACCGTGAACATCTATTTTCCCGCGCCCGAGGTTCGCGAAGCGGCCGAGCGCATCGTTGACGAAACTTGGGGTGGAGCTGCCGCGCCGGCGCCGGGCCCCCAGTCCTCGCTCTCGCGGTCCATCCTCCTGGTTGCCGGGCGCCTGCTTTCGCCGGCCGATGCCCACGCGGCCGACATGGACGTGAACGTGTCCACCGCGGCGATCCGGGCCATCAAGGCGGCCATGAAGCAGCGCGCGGCCCAGTTGAAGCCCCACCTTGGCAGCGGCGCGGTCGGTGTCGGCAAGGACGGCATGCTGGTGGTGCGCGACGCGGGAGCGGCCGACCTGGCCACCAAGGCGTCGATCAGGCGCCTCGTCGATGCCGAGAACAAGGATCGCGACGCGCTCTACCGCGAAATCGCGACCGCCAACAATTACGGGGCTGAACGTGTCGGCGACATTCGCTCCATTTTTGCGCAGACCTGGAAGGACAAGGCCGAACCCGGCTGGTGGGTGCAAGGCGCCGACAACGCCTGGAAGAAAAAGTAGAACGTCCTAGTCTTTCGGCACGAACAGGGCGCGCAGCGACAGCAGGAGCACCAGCGCCGCGATTGCCGAGGCAGCGACGGGAACGACGCCCGGGTGGGTGGCGGCCAGCGTGAGCCGTCGCGGCGGTGAGGGAATCTCGTAGATCCCCACCGCCTTGGCGCGGCGGATAGGGAAGCTGATGTCCTCGCCGTCCGGAGCGATGGCGCCGGAGATGCCGCCGTTGGCGGCTCTCACCATGGGGCGACGAAGCTCGATCGCGCGCATCCGGCTCATGGAAGCGTGCTGCTCCGGTCCCGCCCCGCCGGAGAACCACGCGTCGTTGGACAGGTTGACGAGCAGGTGGGCGCCGCCGAGAACGGCCTCGCGGGCGTACTCCGGATAAAGGGCCTCGAAGCAGAGAAGAGGCGCGATGCGCCAGCCCTTCACGTCGAACAAAGCGACGGAGGTCCCTGCCTGGTAGTCCGCTCCTTCGCCCTCGTTCTCCCCCGCCGAGCGCTCGACGAAGGGCAGGAGGCGCCTCTTGTCATAGGTTTTCACCTCGTCGCTTCCCGGCGCGAAGAAGTAGGCGCTGTTGAAGACGGCGGCGCGGCCTTCACCCGTCCCGGCGCTGCGCGGTGCGCCGAGCAGGATGGCTGCGCCGAGGCTGTTCGCCAATTCGTGGAGGCGAGCTTTCGCGGACGGGTCGGAGTCCAGCAGGAAGGGTACGGCGCTTTCCGGCCACACCACGAGATCGATGCTTTTCGCCGGCAGGGCCGCGGTGGCTTCCACGTAGGCGTTCCAGTGGGCGACTCGCTGGGCGGGGTCCCAGACGTCGCGGCTGGCGATCTCGGCCTGGACCACAGCCACGCGCAGCGGCGGCAGAGGGCCGATGTCCGGGTCCCTCAGCCGCTCGACGCCGCCGAGGAAGGCCAGCGACAGGGGAACGGCGACGCCGATGACCATACAGCGCACGGCATTGCGGCTGTTGAGGTCGCGCTGGAGGCCGACGCCGATGGCGGCGCCGCAAAGCGCGGCCATCCAGCCCACGAAGATCTCGCCGCCGAATGTTGCCGCTTCGCGAATGAGGGGCAGGCTGGAGGCGCCCTGCCCGAGAAGCGCCCAGCGGTTGCCGGCGGGGTCGGCGGCGCGCAGCATCTCGAACACCGTCCACATCGAAGCGGCGCCGAAGACGCGTGCCAGTGGAGGCGCGCCCGACAGCAGGCGCAGCGCAAGAAAGGCGCCGGCCTGGAAGAGGGCCACGTAGACGGCGTTGACCGCGAGGGTGAAGGCGAGAGACCACGCCATGCCCTGTTCGAAGTAATCGGCGGCCGCCGAGTACATCCAAGGCCCCACGATGGCCATGGCCGCGCACAGCCCGAAACTGAATCCGAAGAACAGGGCCTTCAGGGGCGAGCAGGGAACGCTCGGGCTGGTGAAGACCAGTACGATGGGGGTCAGGGCGAGAAAGCTCACGGCTCCCGCATGGAAAGGCTCGTAGACGAGGGCGAAGAGGACGGCGGCGATGGCCGTGGCAGCGAAATGCAGGATCACGCTTGTCTACCCCCGTCCTGCCGGTGTTGCGGTGGCACGGCGCCTGCGGCATCGGGAGCGCCATGTACAGCAAGGACACGGACCGCTTCCCCGGCATTTTCGTGGCGCCGGGCGCCCAGCTTTACGGTCAAGTGACGATCGGCGCGGGTTCCTCGGTATGGCCCAACGCCGTGGTGCGGTCGGAGTGCGGGAGCGTCCGCATCGGGCGTTTGAGCAACCTCCAGGACTTCGTGATGATCCACGTGGGCTACGACAGCTCCACGGTGATCGGCGACTTCTGTTCCATCACCCATCACGCGACTATTCACGGTTCCACGATCGGGGACGCCTGCCTGGTGGGCATCGGCGCCGTCCTCATGGACGGGGTGGTGCTCGGCGCCGGTTCCATCGTGGCGGGGGGTGCGGTGCTCACCGAAGGCTCGGTTTTCGAGGCAGGGTCCGTGGTCGCGGGCATCCCGGCCAAAGTGATCAAGCGTCGGAATTGCGCAAGGGAGAATCGTATGAACGCCTGGTTGTACCATCGAAACGCCCTTGCCTACGCCCGTGGCGAGTACCGCGCCTGGGATGGCCCGGACTTCGAGCATTGGAAGCAGGAGCTTTTGGCCGAACTGGCGACGGACGCGGACCTGCAGCGGCTGAGCGGCTTCTGACCGGCGCGGCGTGGCGCCGACCCGGTCCTCGTCACGGGAACACGACGACCGCCGAGCCCGGCGTCGTCTTCTTGCCCTCCGCGTTTTCCGCCCAGATGTCGAGTTCCACGGCCTTCCTGCCGCCTTCGCTCGTCTTCTTCTTTACCACGCCCTTGCAGACGAACTCCTTGTCGGGGAGGTCCATGCCGCGGTACTGGCAGGCCAGCTTCTCGATGCGGCCGGCGTGCCCGAGCCAGTTCGAAACGAACTCGCCGAGCGAGGCATACTTGAAACGGCCGTGCACGATGATGGAGCCGATCTGTTTGGCCTGGACGAAGTTGTAGTCGTGGTGGAGGGGGTTGAAGTCGCCGCCGCCGGCCGAGTACTTGACCAGGGTCTGCAGGGTGGGCGTCTTGCGCAGTTCGGGCAGGGCATCGCCTTCCCGGATGTCGTCGAATCGGATCATGGTGGAATCTCCCTGGGGACGCCGGGCGTCAGTAGTAGATGACCTGGGACGTCTGCCGGGCCGCGACCTTGCCGGTGGACTTGTTGGTGTAGGTGGTCACGGACGTGAGCAGCAGCATCCGGCCGCCGAGGGCGGCGCTGGGGGCGACTTTCAGGTCGGCCAGCTTCTGCACGGCCACCAGGGTGTCGCCCGCGCAGATGGTGTCGAAGTACTCCGTCTCGGTGCCGCCGTCGAGGAGACCCTTCAGGCCGTGGTTGACGCTTGGCAGGCCCTCGGAGGGGCCGCTGAAGGTGTCGCTGCAGCGACCGGGGAGGAAGACGGCCGTGCCGAGGTAGGTTGGAGGGGCCGGCAGGCTGCGGTAGCCGGCCTTCTTCGCCGCTTCCACGTCGTAGTAGACCGGGTCGGTGTAGCCCACCCCGCGGGCGAACATTCTTACGCTCGTCGTGGTCACCTCGAAGTCCCAGGGGGGCGACTCCTTGCCGATCTGGGCCTTCATGTCGTCGGTCAGCTCGATCTGTTCGGCCACGAACTTTCTCCTTGTACTCCAAGTACTTGAAGGGTCCCTGCCACGCGGCAGGCACCGTCATTGGAAGGGAACCCGATCAAAGCAGCGCCACCGGGGCAGAGCAACGTCCGCGGTGCCGAGAGCGCTTTTGTGCCCTTTGGACGGCGGTATCCGAAGGAGTTCGCCTCAGCTCGCGGCCCCGCCGTTACCCCAAACTTTCCAAGATCTTTCGTTGTTCCTTCCAGACTCCGAGCAGGCTCCTCGGGCATCGTGCCGTCACTCGAAGCGCCGCCGCGCCCCCGCTGCCCAGTCCGTGGGCCGCGAACCAGGACGACACGGCGCGACGGATAGGGATGACCGGCATGAAAGCAGGAAAGAACCCCGACGGACCCACGGCGGACTCGAACGCGGATGCACCGGCAAGCGCGGCCCCGGCGCCGACCGACCTCGACGATGGTCGTCCACGGTCGCTGGCAGGCACCAAGGCCACCGAAAGAGCCTTCGTGATCCAGCTTGCGGCGGATGGCGACCCGGCCGCTGCCGATCTGAGGGGGCGGGTTCAGCACCTTGCCACGTCGGACGGGGGCAACTTCGGCTCGGTGGAGGGCCTCGTCGCCATCATGCGGCGGGTCCTCGAGAGGGCCGCCGGAAAGCAGCGCGAATGATCGGTCTCGATCTCAACCACAGGGTCGCCGCGGGACGCGCGATCCACCCCGTCGAAGGCGTCTTCGGATCTCCCACCGAGCTCTACTCGGGTGTGGACGCCGCAGGCACGGCGACGATCGCAGTCGACAAGAAGCGGAACGTCGTTGCTGCCTGGGGTCGTGAGGACGGCGGGTTTTCGCGCATCCAGGGTGCCAAAAACCCGGGACAGGTACAGGTTTCTCCGAAACCTGTACCTGTCCCGGGTTTCGTTGTTCGTGGGGGCGGGGGCTGGCTTTCGCTGGGGGGCTCCGGTAACTGCAAGGTCGTGCACCGCCGCGGGGCGGGGGCCGGGAATCCTGGAAATCGGACAGCCAAACCCCTCGAACCGGGCCAGCAGGCCCGGCGAGCAGCAGGAGCAAGCCATGGGCAGGAAAGTATTCGTCGTCGGTGTCGGCATGACCAAGTTCGAGAAACCCGGATCCAAGGCCTGGGACTATCCTGACATGGCGCGGGAGGCCGGCACCAAGGCCCTCGCCGACGCGGGCCTCGCCTTCGACAAGGTCGAACAGGTGGCGGTGGGCTACTGCTACGGCGATTCGACGGCCGGCCAGCGCGCCGTCTACGAACTCGGCATCACGGGCGTGCCCATCTACAACGTCAACAACAACTGCTCGACGGGATCGACGGCCCTCTTCATGGCCAAGCAGTTTATTGAAGGCGGCCTGGCCGAGTGCACCATGGCCCTGGGCTTCGAGAAAATGGAGAAGGGCTCCCTGGGCATGAAATTCCAGGACCGCACCAACCCCATGGACAAGCACTTCGGCGAGATGGTCGCGCTGCGCGGTTTCGCCAACGCGCCGGGCGCTCCCCAGTTCTTCGGCAACGCCGGCATCGAGCACATGGAGAAGTACGGCACCACGGCCGAGTCCTTTGCGCGCATCGGCCAGAAGAACCACAAGCACTCGGTCAACAATCCCTACTCGCAGTTCCGCGACGAGTACTCGCTGCAGGACATCCTCAACTCGCCGACGGTGTACGGACCCCTGACCAAGCTGCAGTGCTGCCCGACCTCGGACGGTTCGGGCGCCGCGATCCTCGCCAGCGAGGATTTCGTGAAGAAGCACGGCCTGGAGAAGAACGCTGTCGAGATCGTCGGCATGGCGATGGCCACGGACTTTCCGTCCACCTTCGAAGAGCACTCCTGCATCAAGCTGGTGGGCTCGGACATGACGCGCAAGGCGGCGGAGAAAGTCTACGCCCAGGCTGGCCTCGGCCCTGATGACGTGCAGGTGGTCGAACTCCACGACTGCTTCTCCTGCAACGAGCTGATCACTTACGAGGGACTCGGTCTCTGCCCCGAGGGCAAGGGCGGCGAGCTGATCGACAGCGGGGCGGTGACGTACGGCGGCAAGTGGGTGGTGAATCCCTCGGGCGGCCTCATCTCGAAGGGGCATCCTCTCGGGGCCACCGGCCTGGCCCAGTGCGCGGAACTCAACTGGCAGCTTCGTGGGCAGGCGGACAAGCGCCAGGTGGACGGGGCGCGCGTCGGGCTCCAGCACAACCTTGGCCTGGGCGGGGCGGCTGTCGTCACGATGTACCGGCGCGAAGGCTGAGGTTCTCTCGACCGTCCCGGCGTCAGGTTGGAGTTTGGCCCATCGGCGTCGGGGCCCTGCGCGCTCGCTAGTCCTCGCTTCGCTGCGGAGACGCGATCACGCAGGGCCCCGACACCGACGGGCCTTTCGAGTGGCTGGCGCCGACTCGACGGCACTCGGGTTCCGAAGCGGCGTAGCCATCCGGGAAAAAGTCCACCGAAGGAGGGAGTCATGTCGGATCTGGAGTTGGGGCGGGATGGAGATGTTTTTGTCTTGCGCATGAAGCGGGGGGAGAACCGCTTCAACCCGGAGTTCGTGGCGGGGATGAACGCGGCGCTGGACGAGGTGGAGGCGAGCCGCGGGGCAGCGGCCCTGGTCACAACCGGTGAGGGCAAGTTCTACTCGAATGGCCTCGACCTCGACTGGCTCTCCCAGCAGGAGCACGCCGACGCGATGAAGTTCATCGCCTCGGTGCTGGCCATGTTCGCGCGCATCGTCTCGCTGCCGGTGCCGACGTGCGCGGCGCTGAACGGGCACGTCTTTGCCGGGGGCGCCATGATGGCTCTCGCCCACGACTGGCGCGTGATGCGCAGCGATCGCGGCTTCTTCTGCCTGCCTGAGCTTGACCTCGGCATGCCGCTGCCGGTGGGCATGCGTTCCCTCATCAAGGAAAAGCTGGACGCGCGGGCCTTCCGCGACACAGTGCTGACGGCGGGGCGTTTCGGCGCGGAGGACTGCCTGCGCCTCGGGATCGTGGACCAGGTAGCTGCCGAGGCCGATGTTCTTCCGGGTGCGGTGGAGAGGCTGAGGCCCCTGGCTGCCAAGAGCCGGGATGCCTGCAAGGCCCTCAAGCGCGGCATGTATGCGGAGCTTCTCGAGGACCTGACGGGACCCCGCGCGGTGAAAATGCCGGACTGAACCGGCGCTTCAGCGCTGGTGGGCCATGCGCAGGCCGGGGACGGGGCTGCGCGCGTGCAGCACGTAGTCGACGGCGATGCTGCCGATGTAAAGGTCGCGCATGTCCGCGCCGCCCCAGGTGACGTTGGTGGGGTGGTTCACGATGGCGCCGCTCGGGTCCTCCAGCATCGTCACCACCTCGCCGTCAGGCCGGATGGCCACGATCTTTCCCGCGGTGACGAGGGTCACCCACAGGTTTCCTTCCACGTCGAAGCCGCATCCGTCGGTGAGGCCGAGGGTCCTCAGGACCTCCGGCGGCGGCAGGGTGGCTGCCGAGGCGCCGTCGGGGATGCGGGCGCCGAGGACGGGGCCGTAAGG
>JBHEPB010000164.1:0-8435 GCA_046260515.1 Binatia bacterium | reverse complement strand
CCCGCCGTTACCTCGAAGGCTCCACCTTCATCACCATGAACGCGGACACCATTGTGAACGTCGACCTGGCAACGCTGGCGGCCGCCCACCTCGCGAGCGGCGCCTTCGCGACGATGCTCCTTCGCAAGGACCCCCGAATGGCCGTTTTCGGGATCATCGAAACCGAGGGCGACGGACGCGTGGGCCGCTTTCTCGGTCTTGCCAGGCCGGGTTGCCACGAGCCGCTCGAGCCTTACATGTACACGGGTGTGCAGGTGCTCGGGTCCGGTGTCTTCGAGTACCTCGCGCAGCCCGGGCCGTTTTCGATCACCAAAGTGTCGTATCCCGCGATGCTGAGGGACGAGAGGCTCGTCCGCGCCGAAGTTTTCACCGGAGACTGGATCACAGTCGGCACTGCGTCGGAACTCGCCGAGGCAGAGCTTTTGCTCGCGAACAGCAGGCCCGGAAGCCGCTGGACAACGCAGAGCGTCGAAAGCTAAACTTGAGGTGCAGGCGGCGGAATCGCGAGGTTCCGTGCGGCACGCAAGGGGGCCAGATGGGAATCACGATCATCCAGAAGAGTGACCTCAGCACTCGCAAGAAGAACCCGAAAGTCGCGCTGGTCCTGGCCGGCGGAGCGGTCACCGGCGGCGCTTTCAAGCTGGGCGGTCTCAAGGCCCTCGACGACTTCCTCATTAACCGCAAAACGACGGACTTCGACCTCTATGTGGGCCTGAGCGCCGGCGCGTTGCTGTCGGCGCCGCTGGCGGCGGGCGTTCCGCCTTCGGAAACACTGCGGGCCCTCGACGGCTCCTCCACCATCGTGTCGCAGTTCATGCCGCGCCACTTCTACAATCCCAATTACGAGGAACTGCTGCGCAAGCCCGCCGAGTTCGTGGCGGACCTGGCCCTGTTCATGCCGCGCACGCTGTCGAAGATGGTGTCGCGCTCGCCGCATCTGGTGGACCGGCTGAGGCCCGCGCTGCGCGTGTTCCAGCGCCAGCCTTCGCTGTCCACGCTGCAGGACGTTGCGGCGCCCATCGTGCGCGAGATCCTCGCCAACCGCATCCCAATGCCCCAGGACTACATTCCCTCGGGCCTCTTCGACAATTCGACCATCGAGCACTACCTGCGCGACAACTTCGAGCGCAACGGCATCCCCAACGACTTCAAGTCCTTCCACGACCGCCTCGGGAAGGAACTGTACATCTGCGCGATGAACCTGGACACGGCCGAGCGCGTGGTCTTCGGGCACAACACCGACTGCTCGGCGACCATCGCCCAGGCCATCCAGGCCTCCACGGCCCTGCCCGGCTTCTACAAGCCGGCCCGCATCAACGGCATCGACTACGTAGACGGCGGCGTTCGCCACACAGCCAACATCGACGTGGCCATCGAGCAGGGCGCCGACCTCATCATCTGCTACAACCCCTTCCGTCCCTTCTCGAACCGGGTCCACCGCCGCTTCGACATGGAGACCGGGGAGTGGGTGACCGAGGGCACGCCGATCGCCGACAGCGGCATGACCGGCATCATCAACCAGGTGTTCCGCACCCTGCTCCACACCCGCCTCCAGTACGGCCTGCGCCAGTACCAGGAGGACCCCAAGTTCCGGGGTGACATCATCCTGATCGAGCCCACCGAGACCGACGTCCACATGTTCTCGATGAACCCCCTGGCCCTGTGGGACGGTCCGCGGGCCGGCCGCTACGGCTACTCGTCGGTGACCCAGACCATCAACACCCACTACGACATCGTGAAGCAGATCCTCGGGTCCTACGGGATCCTGATGACCCGCCGCGAAGTCCGGGCCGGGCTGGAGAAGATGAACAAGGGCAGCTTCGGGGAGTCCACGGTCGAAGTCCTGCTGAGGGACGTCCCCCGCCGCAGCCTCGGCGTCGCCTGAAGAAAACCCGGGACAGGTACAGGTTTCGCCGGAGGCGAAACCTGTACCTGTCCCGGGTTTCCCAATAGAAAAGGGGGAGCCCCTGGCGGGACTCCCCCTTCGCTTTTCGAGCTTCCGACGCCGGTTCAGGCGTTGGGGAAGATCTGCTGCATCTTGAGCGCAAGGCTCATGTCGCCCTTGATCTTCAGCTTGCCGCCCATGAAGGCCATCTGCGGGTTCAGCTTGCCGGTGATCATGTCGAGGTAGTCGCTGGCCGCCATCGTGATGGTGATGTTCGGCTTGTCGTTCGGGGTGCCCTGGGCGACGCTGCAGGCACCGTCGCCAACGGCAACCTGCCAGGTTCCGCCGCCGTCACCGGTGAGGTCGAACTGGTAGGTGGCGTTCACGCCGGCCGCGGCGGCCGCGTTGAACCGCGTGGGCATCATGTCGAAAACCTGCTGAGCGCTCGTGGGTACGTCTGCCATATTGTCTCCTGATCCTCCGGGAGGTTGATTTCCGGGTTCCCTACGGTAGCCCCCGACCCTTGTCAAAGCGGGAAGTAGAACTTCCGACGAGCGACCCGCCGACTCTCCCCGGCGGCCGGGCCTCGGCCCCGCGGGCGGACTCGCCCTGCCAGGGGCCCCCTGGCAGGGCCCGGCAACCAGGCGGGCGAGGGACCGGCGTCGAACCTCCAACTAAAAAGCCCCCCGGGGTTCCGGGGGGCTTTTTGCGAACCCCGAGGGGTTCAATGTTCGCCTTTGAGGGTGTTTTGGCGGTGGTACGAAACCGGGCGCTCGTACCGATTGTGGTTAACGGATCAGTCGATCGGTCGTTGGACTTGGATCAGGCCTTGCGGCGCTTGGCGCGACGCTTCTTCGGGGCAGCACCCTCGGCAGCGGGTGCGGCGGCCTTCTTCTTGGCGGCCTTCTTCTTGCCAGCCTTCTTCTTGCCGGCCTTCTTCTTGGTGGCCTTCTTCTTGGTGGCCTTCTTCTTGCCGGCCTTCTTCTTGGTGGCCTTCTTCTTGCCAGCCTTCTTGGCCGCCTTCTTCTTGCCGGCCTTCTTCTTGGTGGCCTTCTTCTTGCCGGCCTTCTTGGCCGCCTTCTTCTTCGATGCCTTCTTTCTTCCAGCCATTGGTTTGCCTCCTTCAGCTGTTGTCCGCGATCACCCTCGCAGGCGAAGCATCGACCAAGTACGGACTCTCGTACGTACGAAACGAATTATAGTGACCCTGTGACAAGCTAGTCAACAAAAACGCAACCGAGGGCGTGCGTTCCTGCACGCTCCCCTCCTGGCCCGAGGCCCGCGATGTGCGTTCCGAGCTTCTCATGCGAAGGCCTTGAGCCCCGGGTAGACCGCTCTCTTGCCGAGGCCCTGCTCGATCCGCAGGAGCTGGTTGTACTTTGCTGTACGCTCCCCGCGCGACAGCGAGCCGGTCTTGATCTGGCCGGCTCCGACGGCCACTGCCAGGTCGGCGATGGTCGCGTCCTCGGTCTCCCCGGACCGGTGGGAAATCATCGAGGTGTAGCCCGCTTTCTTCGCGGTCCGGATGGTCTCGAGGGTCTCGGTGAGGGAGCCGATCTGGTTCACCTTGATCAGGATCGAGTTGGCGGCACCGGCCCGGATCCCTTTCCGCAGCCTCTCGGGATTGGTCACGAACAGGTCGTCGCCCACCACCTGGACCTTGCGCCCGATCCGCTTGGTGAGTTCGATCCAGCCGTCCCAGTCGTCCTCGGCCAGGCCGTCTTCGATGGAAAGGATGGGATACCGGCTGACCAGCTTCTCGTAGAGCTTGACCATCTGCGTGGAGGTGAGCCGAGCCCCGGTGGACTTGTGAAAGACGTAACGGCCGTCCTTCCAGAACTCGGTAGCGGCCGCGTCCAGGGCCAGGGAAACGTGCTTTCCAGGCTTGTATCCGGCCTTTTCCACCGCTTCGAGGACCACGCCGATGGCCGCGTCGTTGCTGGCCAGGTCCGGCGCGAATCCCCCCTCATCGCCCACGTTGGTGCTCTGGCGACGGCCCTTCAAGACAACCTTGAGGGCATGGAAGACCTCGGCGCCCATGCGAAGGGCTTCGGCGAAGGTCTTGGCCCCGTGGGGCACGATCATGAACTCCTGGAAGTCGAGGCGGTTGTCCGCATGGGCTCCGCCGTTGACGATGTTCATCAGCGGCACCGGCAGGATACGGGCCCGCGCCCCGCCGAGGGAACGATACAGAGGCTGCTTGGCGGCGACCGCAGCCGCCTGGGCAGCCGCGATCGAGACGGCGAGGATGGCGTTAGCTCCCACCGCCGACTTGTTGGGGGTCCCGTCGAGTTCGATCATGCGGCGGTCGATGGCCGCCTGCTCCCTCACGTCCATGCCCTTCACGGCCGGACCGAGGATGCGGTTGACGTTGGCGACGGCCTTGAGGACGCCCTTGCCGCCGTAGCGTTTCTTGTCGCCGTCGCGCAGTTCGAGGGCCTCGTGAGCACCCGTCGAGGCACCCGACGGCACGCAGAAGCGGCCGGTCGCGCCGCCGCGGACCCGCACCTCGGCCTCGACGGTCGGGTTGCCCCGCGAATCCAGGATCTCACGCGCCAGTACCGACTCGATCTTCATCTTGCTCGACTCTCCTCGTGTGCGCAGGCCGCCTCCACGTTGAAGAGGTTGGCAGCAACGCGGTATGGTGGCGACCCCGCCCGGTTGTTCCCGGCGAGGCAACGCCGATGAGATCCTCTCACACCTTCTCTCTCTGGCTGGTTCGCGCCCTCGGCGTCTTCGCGGTGGTGCTGGCTTACTCGCTGTTCCTCGGCCCCTATGGCTTTCGCGGCCTCGTTGACCAGCAGGGCAGCGTCGCCGAGCGGTCCGGCCGCGTCTTCGAGCGCATCCAGGTCAACCGGGGCCTGGAGCACCGGCTCGAGGCCCTCCAGAACGACCCCCGGGCCCTCGATGCCGAACTGCGTTCGACCCAGAACTGGGTGAGGCCCGGCGAGGTCATGATCGTGCTTCCCTCCGAGGGAGCAACGACCACACCCCGCTAGGCCCCGGTCCTCGCCTTGCCTCCTTCAAAGACCTTGCGAGAAGCCAGCCGGAAGCTTCACGAACACCCGCTCGTCGCCCCGCAGTTGTGACATTTGTAGCAGGCCCCGTTGCGAATCATGATCGACCCGCAGTCCGAGCAGGTCGGCGCGTCGCTCTGGGACAGGATGAAGTCGGTCGCCCGGCCCTGCTGTCCCCCTTCCACCAGTCCCAGTTTCGGCCTCGCGTTGGCCGCTGGCCTCCCCTGGGAGGTGTGGCCGAGGGCGGCCTCGGCCGCCACGGCCGCGGCCGCGGTCGCCGCGCCCGACTCGCCGCCGAAGCGGGTCCCCAGGAAGCGGAAGATGTAGTCGGTCAGCGATTTGGCGACCGGGATCTCCGGGTTCTTGGTGAAGCCCGAGGGCTCGAAGCGGACGTGGGCGAACTTGTTGACCAGGGCGTCCAGGGGCACGCCGTACTGCATGGCCATCGAGGTCAGGGTGGCGATGGTGTCCATCAGGCCGGAGATCGTGCTGCCCTCCTTGGCCATCTTGATGAAGATCTCGCCGGGAGCGCCGTCGTCGAAGAAGCCGACGTGGATGTAGCCCTCGTGCCCGGCCACATCGAACTTGTGGCGGATCGATCGGCAGTCGGCCGGCAGGCGGCGGCGCTGGGGGCGGACCGCGGCGTCCTCGGCCGCGGCGGCATCCTTGGCCCTGGAGGCCTCGGAGCCCGTGTTCAGCGGCTGACTGCGCTTGCAGCCGTCGCGGTAGATCGCCACGGCCTTGAGTCCCAGTTTCCACGACTCCATGTAGATCCCGGCCACGTCCTCGACGGTAGCGTCGGTGGGCATGTTGACGGTCTTGGAGATGGCGCCCGACAGGAAGGGCTGCACCGCCCCCATCATGCGCACGTGGCCAAGGGGCTCGATCGAGCGGACCCCGGAGCGGGGCTTGAAGGCGCAGTCGAAGACCGCCAGGTGCTCGGCCTTGAGGTGGGGGGCTCCCTCGATCGTGTCGTTCTCGTCGATGTGTTCGAGGATGTCGGTCACCTCGCGGGTCTCGTAGCCCAGCTTGCGCAGGGCCCTGGACACCGTGGTGTTGACGAACTTGAGCATGCCGCCGCCGACCAGCTTCTTGTACTTCACCAACGCGATGTCCGGCTCCACGCCGGTGGTGTCGCAGTCCATCATGAAGGCGATGGTCCCGGTGGGCGCCAGCACGGTGACCTGCGAGTTGCGCACGCCGTTGGCGCGGCCGCCCGCGCAGGCCTCGTCCCACACTTCGCGGCTGGCCGAGAGCAGGTCGAGGGGAACGTAGGCGGAGTCGATCAGGCGCGACTTCTCGCGGTGCTTCTCGAGGACCCGGATCTGGCCCTCGCGGTTGGCGGCGTAGCCGTTGTAGGGGCCGAGGGCCTCGGCGACGCGCGCCGACTGGGCGTAGGCCTCGCCGCACATCAGTGAGGTGATGGCCGCCGAGAAGCTGCGTCCCGCGTCGGAGTCGTAAGGCAGGCCCATCGACATCAGGAGGGCGCCGAGGTTGGCGTAGCCGAGGCCGAGCTGGCGGAAGTCGTGGGAGGTCTTCTCGATCTCCGACGTCGGGTAGCTCGACTTGGCCACTACGATGTCCTGGGCCGTGATGATCACGTCCACCGCGTGCTTGAAGCCGTCCACGTCGAAGCGACCCGACGGATCGGTGAACTTCATGAGGTTCAGCGAGGCGAGGTTACAAGCCGAGTTGTCGAGGTGCATGTACTCGCTGCACGGGTTCGACGCGTTGATGCGGCCGGTGTTGGGGCAGGTGTGCCAGTCGTTGATGGTCGTATCGAACTGCAGGCCGGGATCCCCGCAGAAATGGGCCTGCTCGGCGATCAGGTTCCAGAGGTGGCGGGCCTTGACCGTGCGGCTGGTCTTGCCGTCGGTCACGTTGCGCATCGACCAGTCGGCGTCGGACTCGACCGCGTGCATGAACTCGTCGGTGACGCGCACCGAGTTGTTGGCGTTCTGGAAGAACACCGAGCCGTAGGCCTCGCCGTCGATGGCGCCGTCGTAGCCGGAGTCGATCAGGGCCCAGGCCTTCTTCTCCTCGTCGCCCTTGCAGCGGATGAACTCCTCGACGTCCGGGTGGTCGATGTTGAGGACGACCATCTTGGCCGCGCGACGGGTCTTGCCGCCGGACTTGATCACCCCGGCCGACGCGTCGGCCGCCCGCATGAAGGACACCGGGCCGGAGGCCGTTCCGCCGCCGACCAGGGGCTCGCGCGACGAGCGGATCTGGGAGAGGTTGACGCCCGAGCCCGAGCCGCCCTTGAAGATCACGCCTTCCTTGCGGTACCAGTCGAGAATCGAGTTCATCGTGTCGTCCACCGACAGGATGAAGCAGGCCGAGCACTGGGGCTTGGCCTCCACCCCCACGTTGAACCAGACGGGACTGTTGAAGCAGGCCTCCTGCTCGAGCAGGAGGTGGGTGAGTTCGTCGCGGAAGACGTCACGGCTGGAGGCGTCGGCGAAGTAGCCCTGTTCCTCTCCCCAGCCGAGGATGGTGCCGACCACACGGCCGATCAGCTGGCGAACGCTGTGCTCGCGCTGGGGCGTGCCGAGGTGGCCTCGGAAGTACTTGGAGGCCACCACGTTGGTGGCCAGTTGGGTCCAGCCGGCGGGGAACTCGACGCCGCGCTGCTCGAAAACGACCTTGCCGCCCTCGCCCTGGATGCTGGCGTCGCGGGTCTCCCAGTCCACCGACGAATAGGGGTCCACCCCGGCAGTGGACAGGCGGCGGGTGAACGTGAGGCCCTCGCCCCTGGCCCGGACGGCGCTGCCTTCGGCGGGCGAGGTGGCGGTGGTCGCGAGCGCTCCTTTCTCATCCATCATTGTTTCGATCTCCTTGCGGTCGAGGGGCCTGCGAGGGGCAGGCCGCGTAAGCATGGTCGCGGCGGGCCGCGTTGTGCACCTACCGAGGGGGGCCGGTCGGTCCTGGTCCAGCCTTGGGGGGCCTGGTCAGGTCAACCCCCGTGGATAGTGGGTAGCTGACTCTTCTACCACCAGATATTGTGGCATGCCAATTTTCCAGAGAACTTTTCCCTGCCCTTCGCGACAACACGCCGCGGCTGCGATCCGGCCACGGACCGTGACAGTCCCGAGCCCTTTCGAGCCCGAGCGCCAGCCTTGGCCGGGGTGTCCCGGCTGTCGGCATTCGCGGTGCTCGCACACCAGCGAACCACGCGCCGAAGCCACATCTCTGATACGACGGCGCCGTGAAGCGTTCCCGCCCCACCCGGCTGTCCGCCCTGCTCGAGCAGTCCCTGGCGCGTCTCGGTCTGGATCGCCGCCTCGACGATTATCGCGTCTGGCAAGCGTGGGACGAGGTAGTCGGCCGGACCATTTCCCGCAATGCCCAGCCTGTGCGCTTGGACGGCACCCGATTGGTGGTCACGGTGCGATCCTCCACCTGGCTCCAGGAGCTCAGCCTCCTCCAGCGCGAGCTCATCGCCCGCCTCAACGAGTGGATGCAGCGCGAAGTGGTCCGCGAGCTCTTTTTCGTGGTCGGCCGCGTCGAACAGGGCGGCCCCGCTACCGCGC
>JBHEPB010000155.1:0-2758 GCA_046260515.1 Binatia bacterium | reverse complement strand
AGCCACGACGGGTCGCGACAGGCGGCCCGCGACGACGACCGCCGCGAGGATGGACAGGGTGACCAGCACGATGCCGAGGGCGACGCCGGTGAGCGACAGTGCCGTGGACTGGCTGTGGATCAGGTTACCGAGACGGGCCTGATCCTCCTGGATGTCCCTGCGGATCTCTTCCATCGACAGATCGAGCACGACGGCCCCGAGGACGTGCCCGCTGGCCACGGCCGGAGCGGCGATGCGAAGCAGGCGGCCGTCGCGGGAGATCGACGGCACGCCCGTGGCCAGGGCTTCGCGCACCCAGGGAAGGTCGATGCGATGGTCCTCTTCCTCCTCGAGCGCCTCGCCTCCCCGGATCACCACGCCGGCGGCATCCACCACCTGGGCCGAGAGCACGTCGGGGTAACCGCGGTGCTCGCTCGTCTCATGCACCACCAGGCGGTAGTCGCCGTGGTAGAGCGGAGTGACGAGGCGATCCGCCAGAGTGGAGGCGATGGCGACGCCGTGTTTCTCGATCTGGCGCTCGAGGGAATAGGCCAGGTTGACGGCGGCCACGGCGCCGATGTCGTGGGAGTAACGCCGCTGCTCGGCCAGCAGCGCGAGACCGAGGACGAGCAGGCTGGAGAACACCAGGCCGCCGATTACGAAGGTGTACTGGCCGCGCAGGCGCATTCAGTGGAGTTCCTCGCGCAGCAGCGCGTAGGTGGGATCGAGGTCCTGGATCTCGCGGGCGAGGCCGGCGTCGAGGGCGTCGAAGCCGTCCACGTCCTGGTAGCGCTGGAGCACGGCGCTGCCGGGGCCGTCCTCCTGCATGCCGAGCAGGATCGTGCGCAGGCTCTCGCGCTGGGCCGCCGTGAGGGCCGGTCCGCCGAGGAGGAAGGCCCGTGGAACCTTCTCCGATTCGTGGATCAGCTTCAGTTCGGCAGCAGCGCCCGGCTGCTTGCTGCGGAAGGAGCGCCAGTCGTCGTCGCTGACGGCGCCGGCGTCGGCCAGGCGGCGCAGCACGGCGGTAAGGATCGAAGCCTCCGAGCGCACGAAGAAGTATCCGGCGGCGTCCTCCGGCGCGGCGGCGGCGGCAGACTCGAGGGGCACGGCCCGCCCCCCGCCTCGCCGGATTGCCGCCAGCGGAAGCAGGAAGGCCGTGGTCGAACCGGGGTCCTCGAAGGCGATACGGCGACCGCGCAGGTCGGCCAGGGAACGAACGGCAGAGTCCGCGCGCGCGAACACCACCGAACTGTAGCTCGCGCGCCCGCCGCGCCGCTCGCGCAGCAGGATGGCGGCGCCGCCTTCCTTCACGAAGTGGACGGCGGACAGGGGCGTCTCCGAAACGAGATCGACGATGCCGCGGCGCAGGAAGTCGATCATCTCGGCGTTGTCGCGCGCGATCACCGGGCGGGCCCTGGCAAAGCCGAGGGCGGGCAGGCTGGCGGCGAGATGGTCGGCCATGGCCTGGAGTTCGGGAAGATGCTCGGCCACGTCGCGGGCCACGCGGCCCACGCCGAGGGTGTCGGGGGCGGTCAGGTCGTCGCGGAAAAGGGCGGGGGGATTGCCTCGCTCGGTCTCCCCGTTGCGGTCGAACTCGTCGAACCCGTCGTGGCCGGGCGCGGCGACGGGGAGAAGGAGGGCCCAGGCCAGGGCCGCGATCACGAGCGTTGCCGCCCGGCTTGCAGGAAAACCGTTCATGGCTGGCCAGTTTGAGCCCCTCCCAAGAGATCCGGCGACCGTCTCACCACTGTCTCATGGGCGACGCAAGTGGATTCCACGCATTGTCGTCCGTGCGCCGGTCGGGGGGCGGGCGTTGGCCTCGCGATGCCGGCTGGGGACCGGCCTCGGGCCGACTACTCGTGTTGACGGCGGCAGACCGGGCACGATTGACCTAGCCCGCGCGGCCCGCCATCGAGGCCCATGCCCGCCTTCCTTTGGCCCGCCGTCATTTACGGCCTGATCCTTCTCCTCCACGTCGCCGTCCCGGGGCGCTGGGTGACCGGCTACGTCGCTCACCACGAGACCGGTGAGAAGCTGCGCTACCGCCTGAACGGGCTGTGGGTCCTGGCCACGAGCGTGGTGCTGTGCGCCCTGGCCTGCTCGATGGGCCTGCTGGCCTGGAACGCTTTCTACGTGAACCGCTGGGAGATGTTGGGCGGGGCCTGCGTGCTGGGGCTGCTGTTCACACTGGCCATCGTGCTGCCGGCGCCACCGGTGTCCGGCAAGTCGCTGATGGTGGAACTGTACGAGGGGCGCCTTCCCAATCCGCAGGCCCTCGGCGGCCTTCTCGACGCCAAGATGTACCTCTATCTGGCGGGCGCCATCATGCTCGAACTGAATGTGTTGTCGTTCACGGCCCACCACTGGGCTCTGCACGCGGCGGATCCCTCGCCGGGCGTTTTCCTGTACGCGTTTCTCTTCAGCTTCTTCGTCACCGAGTATCTCAACTTCGAGGAAGTCCACCTCTACACCTACGACTTCATGGCCGAGCGCGTCGGCTTCAAGCTGGGGTGGGGCTGCCTCGTGTTCTACCCGTTCTTCTATCCGGTGGGGCTTTGGGGCCTGGCTGAGGAGCCCAACCCACACACTCCAGCGTGGCTGCTCGTGGTGTACGGCGCGACATTCTTCGGCGGATGGATGCTGTCGCGGGGGGCCAATCTCCAGAAGTTCCACTTCAAGCGCGATCCTGCGGCCAGGGCCTTCGGTGTCCTCGATCCGCGCGCGATCAGCGGAGGAGGCAAGCACGTGTTGTCGGGCGGGTTCTGGGGCCTGTCCCGCC
>JBHEPB010000140.1:0-3806 GCA_046260515.1 Binatia bacterium | reverse complement strand
CCCGCCTCCACCTCGGCCTCGAGGCCGCGGTTGGTGGCGGCCAGCACGCGGCAGTCGGCCGGCAGCAGTTCATGGCCGCCCACGCGCGAGAACTCGCGTTCCTGGAGCACGCGCAGCAGCTTGGCCTGCAGGGCCAGCGGCATGTCGCTGATCTCGTCGAGGAAGAGGGTGCCGCCCTTGGCCTGCTCGAACTTGCCGATGCGGCGGTCGGTGGCGCCGGTGAAGGCGCCGCGCTCGTGGCCGAACATCTCGCTTTCGAGGAGGTCGGCGGGGATGGCCGAACAGTTGACGGCGATGAAGGGGCCGTCGGCGCGCGTGGAATAGGCGTGGATGGCCCGGGCCACCACCTCCTTGCCGGTGCCGCTCTCGCCCTGGATGAGGACGGTGGTGGGGCTTGCCGCCATGCGGCCGATGATCTTGTACACCTCCTGCATCGCGGCGGACTGGCCGACGATCTCGGCCTTGGCCGGGGCCTCGGCCGAAGTCCTGGCCGCCGGCATGGTGTGAACGGCGGAGCGGCTGTCGAGGATGCGGCGCGTGAGGGCGGCGAGGTGGTCGAGGTCGAAGGGCTTGGTGACGTAGTCGTAGGCGCCGCGGCGGGTGGCCTCGATGGCGTTGGCCACGGAAGCCTTGCCGGTGATGACCACGACGTCGGTTTCGCCGCCCCGCTTGCGCACGAAGTCGAGGATGTCGAAGCCGCTGGCGCGCCCCAAGTTGATGTCCACGTACGCGATGTCGATGCCGCCCTGCTCGAGCAGCGACAGGGCGCTTTCCGCATCGGCCGCCGGAATCACGCGGCAACCCGTGTCGGCCAGGGCGTCACTGATCACGCGCCGGACGTCCTCCTCGTCGTCCACCACCAGGATGGTGCCTTTTCGCTGCGTGTTCACGACGGTTCTCCTTTGGTAGCCTCGCGCGTGCGCGCCAGAGGCAGGGTCACATGAAAGATGGCGCCGCCGCCGGGGACGTTGGCGGCGCGGATGCGGCCTTCGTGGGCCATGGCGATGGCGCCGGCGATGGCCAGCCCGAGGCCGTGCCCGCCCGTTCTCTTGGAGAACAGCGGCGAGAACATGTGCTCGAGGGATTCCTCGTCGAGGCCGGGACCGTTGTCGGAGATCGACACGGTCAGGAACGAGACACGCTCGGACTCGCGGTCCACGTAGAAGGAGTGCTCCATTCGCGTGGCGATGCGGATGCGCCCGAGTGTGGGAGGGCAGTGGTCGATCGCGTTGCGGATGATGTTGAGGAACAGCTGCTCGAGGCGGTCGGGATCGCCCTTGATGTCGGGCAGGCTGGGGTCGAACTGGGGCTCGAAGACGATGCCGCGCTGCTCGGCCGCCGGCCTCTCCAGCAGCATCAGCTCGTTGAGGACGCGGTGGATGTTGACCGATTCCTTGCGAAGCAGGGGCGCTTCCAGGGCCATCAGCGCCTCGACCAGCACGGAGAGGCGGTCCACCTGGCGCACGATCATGTCGGTGTATTCGATCAGGTCGTCGCGGCCGGACAGGCGGCGGCCGAGGAGCTGGGCGGCGCCGCGGATGCCGGACAGGGGATTGTTGATCTCGTGGGCGAACTGCGCCGCCATGCGATCCAACTCCGCGACGCGGCGGCGGTCGGCCTCCTGGTCGTGGAGCACGCTGCGCCGGGTGAGGTCGTGAAGCACCAGCACCGAGGCTGTCGTCTCCGGTGAGCGCTCGCGGACGAGGGTGGCCTCGGCCAGCACCGGAACCCTTCCCGCCGTGGTCACCAGTTCTCCCTCCTCGCGCACCACCGGATGGTCGGGATCGAGGCGACGGAGCATTTCCGGGATCCACCCCGTAGCGGGGAAGGCGGAGGCGGCGACTCGCCCGAGCAGGGTTCGTCCGGAGCGGCTCAGCAACTGTTCGGCGGCGGGATTGACGAAATTCACCTGTCCGCCGGGGCCGAAGGCCACCACCGCTTCGAGCAAGCTCGCCAGCACCGCCTCGTGATCGGCAGCGCGGATGGAATCCTCGGACGCCACGTGCGACGAACGCGGCTTCGGAAGGCTCGAAGTCGCAGACGCGCGGATGGTACCATGCTCGCCAGCGGCTCAAAATGCAGGCACCCGCGGCGGCTGCCGCCGGCCCCGGGGAGGGGCGCGGCGTCGGTCGGCCGGGCCCGGAGGGCAACCATGCTGCGCATCGGACAAGGCTACGACATCCATCGGCTCGTAGCGGGGCGGCCGCTTCGGCTGGGCTGCGTGGAGGTGCCCTTCGAGCGCGGCGCGCTCGGCCACAGCGACGGCGACGCGGCCGCCCACGCCCTTTGTGACGCCCTCCTCGGTGCGGCCGGGCTCGGGGACATGGGCCAGTGGTTCCCCTCGAGCGACGAGCGCTGGAGGGACGCCGACTCCATGGAGTTCCTGAGGGATGTGTCCGAGAGGCTCGCGACCATGGGCGCGCGCGTGGTCAACGCGGACGTGACCGTGGTGATCGAGCAACCGCGGATCGGGCCCCACCTGGAAGCCATGCGCCAGGCCATGGCCGGGGCCCTCGGCATCCTGCCGTCCCTGTTGTCGGTGAAGGCCAAGAGTTCGGACGGTGTCGGGCCGGTGGGGGAGGGCGAGGCCGTGGCAGCAATGGCCGTTGCCCTCGTGGAGTTTACCGCGATCGCCTGATCGGAGCTCCACTTCCGCCGTCGCCCGGGAACCGCGCAGCGCTCCAGACCCTCGCGTCGACGTGCATTTGTCGCGCGGCGGACGCGCTCCGACCGCGTTGCCTTGAGTCATAGGGCGTGGTTGATTCCCGCCATGTCCGAAGTCCGCACCCGTTTCGCTCCCAGTCCCACCGGCCACCTGCACATCGGCGGCGCGCGGACGGCCCTCTTCAACTTCCTCTATGCCCGCCACCACGGCGGACGCTTCGTGCTGCGCATCGAGGACACCGACCGCGAGCGCTCCACCGACGAGTTCACCGAGGCCATCCTGGAGGGCCTGCGCTGGCTCGGCCTCGAGTGGGACGAAGGGCCGGACTTCCAGTCGAAGCGGGGCGACTACTACCGGGCGGTCGTTGACCGGCTCCTGGCCTCGGGCAGCGCCTACTGGTGCTTCTGCAGCGCCGCCGACCTCGATGCCAAACGTGCCGCGGCCCAGGCTGCCGGGCTCAGCACGTCCTACGATCGTACCTGTCGCCGCCTCGGCCGCACGCCGCAGCCGGGTGAGGCTGCCGTGGTCCGCCTCGCGGTGCCGGAAGAGGGCGCGACCATTGTCCGCGACGTGATCCGCGGCGACATCGTCTTCGACAACCGCGAACTCGACGATTTCGTGCTCGTCCGCTCCGACGGCAACCCGGTCTTCCACCTCGTCAACGTCGCCGACGACATCGACATGAAGATCACCCACGTCCTGCGCGGCGAGGACCACATCACCAACACGCCGCGCCAGGTGCAGATCTTCCACGCCCTGGGCGCCGTCCCGCCGGTGTATGGGCACATGCCGCTCATCGTCGGGCAGGACCGCTCGCGCCTGTCCAAGCGCCACGGCGCGACGTCGCTGCTGGCCTACCGCGACCTCGGGTTCCTTCCCGAGGCCACGCTCAACTACCTCGCCCGCCTCGGCTGGGCCCACGGCGACCAGGAACTCTTCACGGTGGCCGAACTCATCGACGCCTTCGACGCCGACGCCATCCACAAGGCGGCTGCCGCCTGGGACATGGAGAAGTTCGCCTGGGTCAACGCCCAGCACATGAAGCTGAAGACGCCGGCCGAACTGGCCGCGATGGCGAAGCCCTTCCTCCCGACCGACGCGATGGCCGAACTCGGCGACCACTACCTGGAAACGGCGGTGG
>JBHEPB010000118.1:0-4448 GCA_046260515.1 Binatia bacterium | reverse complement strand
CCCGCCTCGGCGCGGCAGCCACGGTACCGGCCCTGCCGAGCTTCGGCTGCACGTCGTCGCTGTCGCCGTATCCGGCCGGCGCCTCTTCCACCGACGGCATCGAACTCGACGAACTGGAGCGTACGTTCCGCGTCCACGTGCCCACTTCTTACAAGCCCGGCGTGCCGGCGCCGGTGGTTTTCCTGCTTCACGGCGAATCCGGGTCCGGGGCCCAGGTCGAGGCTGCCTCGCGCATGCTGGATGTGGCCGCCGCCGAGGGCTTCGTGGTGGTGTCTCCCGATGGCGTGGAAGGCCGCGGCAGCGCCCGGACCTGGAACGCGGGAGGCGCCGCGGCCGCCGGCGTGGACGACGTGCTCTTCCTCACCGCCGCCCTCGACATGCTCGAGATGACGACCTGCATCGACTTGCGCCGCGTCTATGCGACCGGCGTGGCGGGCGGTGCGAGGATGGCCCATCGCCTCGGCTGCGAAGCGGCCGACCGCTTCCGTGCTGTCGCCGGCACCGACGTGACCGACGAATGCACGCCCGCCCGCCCCGTGCCCGAGCTGGCCATCCAGAGCCAGGGCTACTCGGCTTCGCGCGCGGCCTGGGACTTCTTCGCGCAGCATCCGCGCAAATAGGCGGGGCGCGGTCGCCGCTGCGCGCCTGGTTTCAGGCCGTCAGCCCGAACACGAACATCGCCACCAGGGCCAGCATGCTCACCAGGAAGGCTGCCGAGCGCGCCAGCGGGATGCCCGCGTAGTAGAAGAGCATGTGGGCGACCCGCGCTCCCACCCAGGTCCAGGCCGCCGCTCCGAGGCCCGTGTGCCAGGCTCCCGAGAAGATCCCGTACAGCGCGAACAGGATAAACGCGGCGATGCTTTCCAGCGTGTTGCCGTGGGCCCGACTCGCGCGGAAGAGGAAGTCCGAGGTGTCGGCCGTGATCGGCGTTCCCGGCGGATGCTTCGCGCGGATGCCCGCCACGTCGAGGACGACGAGCTGCACGAGGAGGAGGACGCCGGCCGCGCCGAGACTCGAGATGGTGGCGGTGTAGGGGAGAAGCCAGTCCTGCATGGACATCCTCTTAGCACGTCAGCAGGAATTTCAGAGCAACCCGATCGGGGTCGCTGCCCTCGTCGCGGCGAAGGCGAACGTACCCCACCTGCGTCGCTTCTTCGATTCCGTGTCTTGATCGACGTTGCAACGCGCGCGTATCCTCGCCGCATGAAGACGCTCCTCCCCACCATCCTCGCTTCCCTGTTCCTCATGGTTTCCGCCGGCCAGGTTCGCGCCCAGGAGGAACTCAGTTGCGAAGACTGGCGGTGCCAGTTCCAGGCCCGCCTCGACGCCGACTGCGCCTGCGACGGCTTCGACAATCACGGACGCTACGTGAGTTGCGTGGCCCACATCGTGAAGGACCTGGTCGCCGAGGGCCTGCCCACCAACTGCAAGGGCAAGCTCAAGAGGTGCGCGGCCAAGTCGGTCTGCGGCAAGCAGGACCGCGGCTTCGCCACCTGCACCACCGTCGAGTACGGCACCTGCCTGCTGAGTGAAACCGGCCCGAACACCTGCGACACGGATCCGACCATCGAATGCACGGTGGACACCGACTGCGTAGCCTCGAGCCAGTGCAGGATCACCCGCCATGCCGAGCGCTGCGAAGAGGCCGGCGGCGTGCTCAATCTTTCGCCGACCTGCTGCTCCAACTGCAACACCGCCACCGCACCGTAACCCCCATCGACTCGCCCTCCGGCTCCGCTACGCGTCCAGGCTACGGCCTGACGCGCAGCGGAGCGCGGGCGAGTCTCGGCCTGCAGCACCCTCTCTCCGGGTAGCCGGGCTTCCGGGTGCGGGCCGGAAGCGGGGCGAATCGCGCCCCAACCGTGCTCCCGGGGAGGGGGCCTTTTTTCGCGGCGACGCCGGCCGCGATCAGTGGCGCCGCTCGGCGACGACGGCTTCGGAGGGGATGCAGAAGGGCGCCAGACGCGCGTGATGGCGGACGAGCCAGCGCTCCGGCGCGAGGTAAGGCGTCACGTCGATCGGCCGGCAGCCGCCGACCAGTTCCGGACTCCAGCCATGGATCGCCGACCACGCCCGAGCTGCCATTCGCGACGAACGCGTCGAACCGGTGGACAGGCCGGCCAGGCACAGCAGCCCGCCGGGGACGAGCATGCGATGGGCCTCGGCCAGCACTTCCTCGATGGCCTTCTCGGAGAGGAGGTCGAGCACGAAGTTCGAGATCCAGCGGTCGCAGGACGCGGTGGGTTCGGAGTCCGGAGGACCGCCGTCGGACAGCACCACCGCCGCGCGGGGACCGAAGCGGTCGAGGCGTGCGTGGGCAAGCCCGACCATCGTCGGGCTGAGGTCGATGCCGCGATAAGTTGCCGCCTCGGGCAGGTGCTCGGTGAGCAGTGATTCGGCGAAGCGCCCCGTGCCGCACCCGAACTCGAAGACGCGGCTGGCCGCCGCGAACCTGCCGTGGGCAACGAGTTCGGCCGTGGTGCGGTCTTCGTAGAAGGCCTGGCGATCCTGGAAGGAGCCGATCTTGTCGTACACGCGGCGGGCGTCTTCGTGAGAGAGGGTCCTCATGGGGTTACGGTCACTCCATCCTGGGCCTGGGCGGCTTGTAGTCCTTCACCTTGGCGATGATCTTGGCGACGGCGATCTCGGCCGTTTCCAACTCTTCCTCGGAAGCCGGCCCCGACAGGAGGGCGCGCAGCTGGTCGGATCGCTTGATGAGGCCGGCGCGGTCCACCCCCGTCATCTTGCGCCCGGGGATCTGCAGGAGGTGCTCGGCGGCGCGCAGCGTGGCCTCGGCCGGCGACGCGGGGCTCTTGGCGGAGGCCTTCGCGGGCGCGTCGGCGCCGGAGGCCCCGGGCGAAAGCTTCACGGCGGCGCTCGCGGACTTCGCGTCCTTGGCGGCGGACGGCGGCGGGTCGTCTTTCGCGGCCTCCGGCACCAGGGCCGTGATCACCGAAATGGCCACGGTCTGGGCCGCGCCGGTGTCCTTGTCGCGGGCCTTCACCTGCACCATGCCGTTGATGTCGATGGCGAAGGTCACCTCGATCGGCGACGTTCCGGCCGGCGCGTCGCGAAGGCCGTCGAGCTGGAAGCGGCCGAGGGATTCGTTCGCCTCGGCGCTCTCCGACTCGCCCTGCACCACGTGGAACTGCAGGGAGGTCTGTCCGTCACCCGACGTGGTGAAGATGCGCGTCTCCTCGACGGGGATGGGGGTGTTGCGCGGAATGACGATGACGCTGCGTCCCTCGTGGTTCTCGATGCCGAGGGACAGCGAGGTCACGTCAACGAGAATCACGCCCTTCAGCTCGCCGCTGAGGATGCCGGCCTGGACGGCGGCGCCGAGGGCCACGACTTCTTCGGGATTCACCTGCCCGCGCGGTTCCTTGCCGAAGAACTCCGCGACTTTCCGGTGAACCAGCGGGATGCGCGAGGCACCGCCCACGAGCACCACCTCGTCGATCTGGTCGGGCTGCTTGCGCGCGTCCTCGAGGACCTTGGCGCAGGAAGCGAGGCTGCGGTCGACCAACTCGGCGATCATCTCCTCGAGGGCCGCGCGGGTCAGCGAGGTGTGGAAATGGAAGGGGCTGCCCGTCTCGGCCACGAGGAAATCGAGCTCGATCTCGACGGTGTCAGCGGTGGACAGGGCCACTTTCGCTCGGCCGGCCGCTTCCTTCACCCTCTGGTGGGCAAGGGGGCTCTCGGAAACGGATGTTCCGGCGGCTGCCTCTATCTTCTCGTGCAGCCAGGCGGTGAGGCGCGCGTCCATGTCGTCGCCGCCGAGGTGGGTGTCGCCGTGGGTCGCGATCACTTCGACGATGTCGTCGCCCACCGAAAGGATGGACACGTCGAAGGTGCCGCCGCCGAAGTCGTAGACGGCGACGGTGGCCGCGCGGTCCTCGATCTTGCCGAGACCGTAGGCGAGGGCGGCCGCGGTGGGTTCATTGACGATGCGCAGGACGTCCAGACCGGCCAGGCGACCTGCCTCCTTGGTGGCAGCGCGCTGGGTGTCGTTGAAGTAGGCGGGAACGGTGATGACGGCGCCGGTGATTTCCTCGCCGAGGGAGGCTTCCGCCACCCGTTTCATCTCGTGGAGGACGAAGGCCGAGATCTCCTCCGGACCCCATTCCTTCTCGTCGATGAGGAAGAGAGCCTCGCCGTTCTTGCCGGCAACGACGGGGTAGGGCACCGCCTTGCGGTCGGCGGTCACGGACTTGTACTTGCGGCCGATGAAACGCTTGGCCGAAAAGATGGTGCGTTCGGGATTGGTGGCGGCCTGGCACCGGGCGGTTTCGCCGACGAAGACCTCATCGCCGACGCCGAAACCGACGACGGAGGGCAGCAGGCTCTTGCGCTGCTCGGTGTAGATGAGCTTCGGGGCGTGGCCGTCCCAGACGGCCATAGCCGAGTTGGTGGTGCCGAGGTCGATACCGAGGATCTTTCCCATGTTC
>JBHEPB010000117.1:0-4590 GCA_046260515.1 Binatia bacterium | reverse complement strand
ACATCATGGCTCCCGCGATGCCGTGCCCGGCGCGAGTCGATGCCCCCGCCAGCAGCAGGCCGCGCACGGGAGTGCGCGTGCCCGGCCTTCCGCCGAGAAACTGCGAGGGCGTGGCCGCGATGCCGTAGGACGTTCCCCCGGTCGAACCGGTGTAGCGGACGTGCGTCATCGGCGTGGCCGCTTCGCAGAAGCGGACGTGCGAGGAAAGGCCGGGGATCACCTTTTCGGCTTCGCCGATCATCTGCCGGACGAGGCGCTGCTTGACGGCGCAGTACTGTTCGTTGGCCTGGTAGCTGCCGTCGGCAAGCTCCCGTTCGCTCACGCCCCAGAAGGCCGGGTCGGCCGGCGGCACCGTCATCAGCTGCAGGTTGGTGTGGCCGCGAGGCGCCAGGCGGTCGTTGTCGGGGTCCTTGCGCGAGGTCGTCGCAATGTAGAGGAAGGGATGCTCGGGCATCTCGCCGGCCGCGATGCGGTCGTATTCAGCGTCGAAGTCGCAGCTGCCGAAGCTCCAGCGGTTAACGTTGCCGTAGGGAAGCCTCTCCACCGGGATGTCGAGACCGAGGTAGACGACGAAGAGGGGAAGGGCCATCTCGAAGCCCTTCACTCTCTCCACCCACGCGGCAGGAAAGAACTCGGCGCCGACCAGTTCGAAGACCGTCCGCTTGAGGTCCGCGTTGCTGATCACCAGCGGCGCCCGGATGGTGTGGGTGCCCAGGTGCTTGTTGGTGTAGGTGACGCCCGTGACCGCACCGTCCTCGACGAGGATTCGGTCCACGTGGGTGCGCAGCCGCAACTGCCCGCCGGCTTTCTCGACGGCCTCGGCGAGGCGGTCCGCCATCACCTGTCCGCCGCCTTCGGGGTACCATCCCCCGCTGGCGAAGTAGTGGTTCTGGAGACCCGCGTGCAGCACTGCCGAAACGTCGCGCGGGGCGATGGCGTAGGTACCGTTCTGGGCGCTGACGACCGCCCTCAGCTTCGCGTCCTTCGTGCAGGAGTCGAGAAAGGCGCCGAAGGTACCGTTCGCGTAGCGCAAGACCAGGGGCGAGCGCACCAGCGCCGCCAGGGCCTTCCACTTCGAGCCCGTGGCCTGGGCCTCGACCACGCGGTCCACCTGCTCGAGGAAGCGGATGTATCGGTGGACGCCGCGCTTCTCGGAAGGAAAGCGCTCCACCAGGCGCCGTTCGAACTCGCGGCGGTCGGCCGGGATCGTGAACTCGAAATCCGGAAACGTGATCTGCTCGAGTTCCCTGTCCATCGGCAGGAAGCGGACCGGCGCGCCGCAGGCCTCGAGCACCCGCGGGATCAGCCAACCGGGACCGCAGTCGCCGAGGTAGTGGATGCCCACGTCGAACTCATAGCCGCGGCGGCGGAAGATGCTGGCGTTGCCGCCGGGGACGTAGTGGCCGTCGAGGACGACCACGCGGCGGCCTGACCGCGCCAGCAGGGCAGCGGCGACGAGGCCGCCCATGCCCGCACCGACGACCACCACGTCGGCCTCGCCGGCAACGGGATCCCGGAATCGGTCGGTCCCCACCATGCCCCGCCCCAGCAAGCCGCGAGCCATGGGGCGGGAGCGGCCGGTCCTGTGATCGCCCTGCGCAGGATCGTCCGCGGCAACGCCCGGCTTTCACAGCGGGTTCGGGCTGGAGGAAAGCTCGGCCTCGCGGCAACGGCGGCCCAACTCGAACAGGGAGCGTCGCTTCCGACCGGCCGGGCGTTCCCATCGCGGGGAACACCGAAGCCCCCGCTTCCCGGCGCCGCGACTCCGCGGCGTCCCGCGCCGGGGTTGCCGTCCGCTCGATGTCCCCTTCCTCCCGATGCACTGTGCACCGCGCACGAGCGGGCTTGGGCGAGTCCTTCGTCCGCGGCCGGCCGGCCGGGAGGGAGGCGAAACATGCAACAGGATCCCATTTTTCCAACGGGCGATGTCACGGCAAGGCTCGAGGCCGGCCGACGTTCGCCACGCGTGCTCCACATGGCAGGCCTGCTGCTGGTCCTTGCCTCCTGCTCGGGAACGAAGCCGGGAACCCTCGGCCTCACCGACTCGGGCCTCGCCCCCTGCCCAGCCTCGCCCAACTGTGTTTCGAGCAACGCTACCGACTCCGACCATGGCGTCGCGCCCCTCATCCTGGCCGTTGCGCCGGAAGACGGCTGGCGCGCCGCCCGCGAGGCCGTCTCGCGGCTTCCGCGCACGCGGATCGTGGTGGACACGGGATCCTACCTCCACGCCGAATGCAGCAGCGCCCTGTTGGGCTTCGTGGACGACCTCGAACTGCACCTTCCCGGGGGCGCCGGTGCCATCGCCGTCCGTTCGGCCTCCCGCCTCGGCTACTCGGACATGGGCGTCAATCGCCGCCGCGTGGACGAACTCCGCTCCGACCTGCAGCGCAGCGGCACCTGCGCGCGCTGAGCACGTTTTCTCCCCACCCCTCTGGGACAATCGGGCGATCAGTCGTATACGGGGAGTACGGATCACAACCGAGGAGTGCCTCAGTGCACATTCCTCCCGAAGGAGGGCAGCATGGCCACCAGGACGAAGAAGAAAACGACAGCGAAAAAGTCGGCCGCCAAGAAGTCGGCCGCGAGAAAGCCGGCAGCGAAGAAGTCGGCGGCGAGGAAGCCGGCCGCAAGAAAAATGGGCACGGCGGCTAGAGCCCGGGCGGCCATGACCCGCGAGGCCAAGGCAGCCTACGGCGAGATCGAAAGCGGGGTGAAGCACCTCGAAAAGTCGATCGCCGAGATCCAGAAGGGCCTGATGAGGGCCGAGAAGAAAATCGAGAAGGACGCGCGCGGGAAGGTCCGCGAGCTGCGCAAGGAGGCACGGGCCCACCTTGGCACCCTCAAGTCCAACCGGCGCGATGCCGGACGGGTTCTCAAGAGCCTGGCCACCACCGCCGACGAATCGTGGGACGAAGTGAAGAGCGCCGCCGAGTCCATCCTCAAGGACGCCCGCAAGACGGCCGCCTCGGTATTGAAGCGCGTCCGCAAGGCCATCGGGGCCTGACGCGCAGTGCGCTTGCGGCACGGCGCCCTTGCGCGCCGTGCCGCAAGCCGACCCCTCAGTTCACCCTTCGCTGCTTGCCGGCCCAGTAGGGCTCGCGCAATTCGCGGCGAAGGATCTTGCCGGACGGATTGCGCGGCAGCGCGGGAAGGAAGTCCACCGACTTGGGACATTTGTAGGACGCGATGCGCGTCTTGCAGAAGGCGGCCACTTCGTCGGCCGTGGCCGCGGCGCCGGGCTTCAGCACGACGCAGGCCTTCACGGCCTCGCCCCATTTCTCGTCGGGCACGCCGATCACCGCCACGTCGGCCAGGGCCGGGTGACCCATCAGCGCGTTCTCGACTTCGGCCGGATAGATGTTCTCGCCGCCGGAGACGATCATGTCCTTGACGCGATCGTGGATGTAGAGGTAGCCCTCCTCGTCGAAGTAACCGGCGTCTCCGGTGAGGAACCAGCCGTTCACGACGGCCTTGGCGGTCGCTTCGGGGTTGCCCCAGTAACCCTTCATCACACTGGGCGACTTCATCACGATCTCGCCCACGGCGCCCTGGGGGAGGCTCTCGCCGTCCGGACCCACCACGCGGATCTCGAAGCCCGGATAGGGCTTGCCGCAGGAGCGCAGCTTGCCGCGCGCGGGATCGTGGCTGGGACCGTCCAGGGCCGTGCCCGCGCCCACCGTTTCGGTGAGGCCGTAGAGCTGGGCGAAGGAGCAGCCGAACAGGCGCGTCGCCTGCAGCAGCACGTCCTCGGAGATCGGCGAGGCGCCGTAGAACACGCGACGAAGCGACGAGTAGTCGGCCTGGTCGGCGCCGGGAACCTGCAGGAGGAACTGGATCACCGCCGGCACCAGGAACATGTTGTTGACGCGGTAGCGGGCGATGAAGTCGATCACCCGGGCCGGCTCGACTTGCTTCATGATGACGGCGCGGGCGCCCTGGCCCGTGGTCATCAGCCCCATGTTGACGCCGGCGACGTGGAAGTTGGGCATCGCAATGAGGTTGGTCTCGCCCGCGTCGTAGGCCGCCCACCCGGCCTGCTGGGCGAGGTCGAAGGTGGCGAGGTAGTTGGCGTTGGTCAGTTGCACGCCCTTGGGATGGCCGGTGGTGCCGCTGGTGTAGAGCTGCAGCACGTCGTCGTGGGCCGCGATTTCGAGCATCGGGTCGGCCGCAGGCTGGGAGTCGCGCCACGGCTCGAAGGCGGGCCAGGAAGCGTGGCCCCCGTCGATCGCGATCACGTGGCGCACGCCGGGGATCCGGTCGCGGACGCCTTCGATCATCGCGGCGAACTCGGCGCCCACGAACAGGACTTCGGCGCCCGCATCGTTCAGCACGTAGGCGATCTCGGGAGGAGCCAGGCGCCAGTTGACACCCACCAGCACCGCGTTGGCCTTGAAGCAGCCGTAGACCACTTCGAAGAAGGAGTCGGAGTTGAAGCCCATGTAGCCGACACGTGCCCGGGGAGCCACGCCGAGGGCGACGAGGCCGTTGGCGATGCGGCTGGCGCGGGCGTCGAGTTCGCCGAAGGTGGTCGTGCGGTCCTCGAAGACGTGGGCCACGTCGCCCGGGCGGCGCCTGGCCTGCTGGCGGGTG
>JBHEPB010000112.1:0-11719 GCA_046260515.1 Binatia bacterium | reverse complement strand
CCCCGCCTCGAGCACCGTATTGTCGCCGGCGCGCAGAAAATAGTAGCCGCCCGGAGAAAAGGGAACGTTCGCCAGCGACACGCCGCAGGTGGGCCAGCCGCCCGGCGGAGCCACCGAGCACACCGTGGTCAGCGACTGGTTCTGCTCGGGAAGGCGCAGCTGCCAACGGTCCGCCTCCGTATCTCCTACCAGATGCACGAGTTCCACCGGGCCCTTCACCGGACGAACGACCGTCAGTGCCACTTCCACCCTCTCCATCGGCAGATCGACCGTGCGCTCGTCGTTCCAGTCGAAACGAGCGGCGAAACCGTTGCCGGCATGGAGGGAGACGGCATCGTAGCGGTGGCAGTTCTGCACGGCCGGCGGCGCGCAGGAGACGCCGAGGGCAAGCAGCAGCGCCAACACAGCCACTCTCGTCGGCGCCGGCATCACGGACATGGATCGTACCCCACCAGGATGTCCGGGGCCTCGACGCCCGTGGTCACCAGACGAATGCCGTCCGTGCTGACCACCACGCATTCAATTTCAGCGGCCACCTCCGTGCCGGAAGCGGTCGTGCGAAACTTCGCGCGCGCTCCCTTCCAGAAAGCCATCTGGAGCACGCCGGGCGTGCGCCAGTAGCCTCCTTCGATCCGCTCCGGAAGCTCGAGTTCCAGGCGGACCTGGCCGCCCCCTGTCTCCAGCCCGGTGGTGAAGCTTCGGTCGTCTTCGGCAACGTCCATGCGAAGCGTACCGCCGGCGGTGTCGATCGGGGTCAGCTCGAGCGCGCCGAGCCGGCCGAGATAATCGACCAGTGGCGAGTTGCGCTCCCGGGTCTCCTCCGACACGGCCGCGGTGAACACGGCCTGCGGTTCCCGGCGGATGGGGCCGGTGCCGACCCGGAACAGTTGGTCCACGGCCAGGTTGGTCAGCAGCGGCACCACGACGAAGCGTCCGCCCGGTGCACACATCGAGTACACGGGCCGGCCGGGCTCCGGCTGGGGGCAGACCGGAAGCTGCGCAGAAGCGACGTCGGCAAGGAGGAGTACAGCCGCAAGAGTGGCGATGGTAGCGATGGTCCGCCCGCTGGCCACGTGCTGCACGACACGAAAACTAGCAGCCGGTCCCCACCGTGCCAAACTCTTGCACGACCTCGGAATCCATAGTCTATGCCAAGGGGGAGGGGGTTGAAGCGCTGGGTAGTCCGAAGCGCGACGCCCCGATGCCGCCTTCATGACCGCACCGCATCGCCAGGCTCCGTCGGCGTCCACAGGCACGCGAGTCCTTCTCGCGACGCTTGCCGTCGTCGGTGCCCTCGTCTCTGCGGAGATCGGCGCACGCCGCTTCTCCGGCGACGCGCCTTCCGCCTCGCCGGAGCTGTGGCGCGCACCGGGCTCCGCGCTTCGCGACCCGTCGGCGCTTGCCGGCGCCGGCGGCAACCTCGACACCGCGATGCTGGCGGAAGACCGGGCCCTGCTGTGGCGCAATCGCCCCGGTGTCGAACTCGCCTGGCCGCACATTCCTTCGCAAGCCGATCCCGCGCAGCGGTGGAACCTGCGCCTGGACGCCCGCGGCTTTCGCGTGGGCGAACGACCGGCTTCGCCGGCCGGCGAGAACCCCTACCGCATCCTGTGCATGGGCGACTCCGTGACGATGGGCTTCAACGTGGACGAGGGCGACGACTATCCTTCGGTCCTCTCGCGCCTGCTGGCCGATCGCTTCCCTGGCGCCGCCTTCGAGGTGATCAACGCCGGCGTGCCGGAGTGGAGCTGGGTGCAGGGAGCCGCCTTCCTTCGCAGCGAAGGCTTCGCCATCCAACCCAACCTGGTCGTTGCCGCGCACGGGAGTGCCGACCAGGGCCACCGCACCACCATCACCGACAGCGAAAGAATGTGGCTCGGCCAGGCCACGGGCGAGGCGCCGCAGGGACCCGTCGCCCGGCTCCTCGGTCGCAGCCGTGCCTGGCAGATGTTGATGCGCCCAGAGGAAGCCCGAACGCCCACCGCCGCGAAGGCGGCGAGCCCCGGGTGCCGGCTCCAGCAAGCCGCCGACGGCGTGTGCCGCCGCGTGTCGCTGGCCGGGATCGCGCTGACCGCCCACGACATTGGCGAGGCCACGCGCGCCGCCGGCGTGGACCTGCTGCTGCTGAACCTGGATTTCTCGGGCTCCTCGTCGGCGGCCGCCCTGCGACAGGCCGCGGTGCGCGCCGACCTGCTCCTGCTCGACTACGCCGCCGACTTTCGCACCGACCGTCTCCAGGACGACATGGTGCGTTCGCGGGATCTGCGGCTGGCCTGGCCTCACCTTCCCGTGGTTCCCCTGGGGCGCGTCGGCCCGCCGCCGCCCGAGGTGCGCGGGCCGCGCGTTCGATTGAGAGTGCTGGCTCCCGGCCAAGGAAGACGCCTGCACGTGCGCGGCGCAGGCAGCGCCGAGACGGGCTTTCGCTTCGAGCAACCGATGAACGACGACGGCATCGAAGGCGACGAAAGGGCCAGCGACGGCGTCCACACGGCCGTCGTCGAGGCGCGCTCGGCGGTAGAGTGGCTGCGCTATCGCTACTACGATGGCCAAAGGCCCGAGTTCGAGGATCCCCCACGCACGGCGGGCACCAACAGCGACAGGACCGTGCGCTTCAATCGTGACGGCGACGCTCCCGTCGAGGACTTCGGCAAGCGAAAGCTGATGAGCGACGACATCCATCCCGACGCCGAGGGGCAGCGCCGCATCGCCGAAGCGGTGCTCGAAAAGATCGTGGAGCTTCCGTCCCTGCGCCGCCACGCGAAACCTGGCGACGCGGCCGCAAAAACGGACCAGCGTGGCGCCGGAAGGCCAAGGTGAGAAGTCATCGTCGCAGATTGGCCGTTGCAGCGCTGACCGCAGCGTGGGTGCTCGGCTGCGCCGCCTGCGAGCAGCGCCGGACGGCGCCAGGCGCCAACGTGCTGTTGATCGTGGTGGACACGCTGAGGGCCGACCACCTGGGCTGCTATGGCTACGCGAAACCCACTTCTCCGCGTCTGGACGCGCTGGCCCTGAGGGCAACGCGCTTCGACGGCGCCAGGGCGACCAGCTCATGGACGCTGCCGAGCGTGGCTTCCCTGCTGACGGGCCTGTACCCCGCGGTTCACGGCGCGGAGCGCAGCGACTCGGTGCTCCCGGACGGGCTGGGGACACTGGCTACCGACCTCGACGCCGCGGGCTACGAGACGGCCGCCTTCTCCGCCAACCCAGCCTTCGTGACTCCCCGCCAGGGGCTCGCCCACGGCTTCGAGCGCTTCGACGTACTGCGCGGCGCGGAGGCCGAGAAAGGCACCCCCGGCGCCGTGCCCGCCGATGCCTCTTTCCGCTCGTGGGTCCTCGAGGCCAACGCCGAGACTGTCACGTCGGCCGCCCTCGACTGGCTCGGCGCCCGCAACGAAGCCAGCCGTCCTTTCCTGCTCTACCTGCACTACTTCGATCCCCATGCGGCCTACACGCCTCCGGAAGAGTACGCGCGACGCTTCGGAGTGGAGCCCGGCGAGCGCCTGGCCGGCGAAGAACAGTGGCGCCACCTGCTGGCCGACGAGGCGCCGGACGCGGACGTGATGAAGGTGCTGGTCTCCCTCTACGATGCCGAAATCGCCGCTACCGACGCCGCCGTGGGTCGTCTCCTCGACGGCCTGCCGGCGCCGCTGCGCGAGTCCACCATCGTCGTCGTCACCTCCGACCACGGCGAGGAGTTCGGAGACCACGGCGGAGTTCAGCACGGACGCACGCTCCACGACGAACTGCTGCGCGTCCCGCTCCTGATCGCAGGTCCCCAGATTCCCGCCGGCAAAGTCGTAACAACTCCCGTCTCGCTGGCCGGGCTCCGCGCAACGCTCGCCGACCTGCTCGCGGTCCGGTTGCCCGCAGACTCGGGGGCAGAGGCATCCTTCGAGCCTGCGATGCGACGGGAGCCCGATGCTCCGGCCCCCGTGTTCGCCGACCTGGAGAAGCGATTCGAGGCCGATCGCCAGCTGCACCGCCGCGCGATGGTCGAGGGGAACTGGAAACTGCTGGTGGACCCTGCGCGCAGCGCCTCGCTGTTCGACGTGGCGACCGATCCCGGCGAGAAGAACGCGGTCCTCGCCGAGGCGGCAAGGACCGAGCGCATGCTTGCGGACGTCTTCGATCGCGACGTGAAGGCCGTCTCCCGTCGTGCGCTCGCACCACCGCGCCGGGTGATCCTGGACCCAGCCAAGCGCGAGCAACTGAAGGCCCTCGGCTACCTGCAATAGCGAGTGCTCCGCGGCGATGCGCGCCCGTCGCCGCGTTGACTGGCTGGCTGCGGCTCCGTACTATCCGCGCCGTGGAACGAACCACGAGAGCCATCGCCGGTCTCGTCGCGGCGGCTTTCGTGCTGCTGGCGGCGCCGGCCCGAGCCCAGCGCCCGGTCTGCGCGGATCTTGCCCAGGGCGAGGCCGTCCAGGTGGCCTGCCGGCCCTTCACCCTGTTCGCCGTCGTCCGTTTCCTCTCCGACTTCACCGTGGACCATCTTTTCAAGCCGTCTCCACCTCCGGTGCAGCGAAGTGTCATGGAAGCCGTACAGGTCTTCGGTTCGAAGGAAATCATCGACAATCCCGCCCTGAAGGAGTTTCTCTCCGGCCTTGCTCCGCTTCGCTTTACGCAGCTGGATCGGACCACGGGCGCGGTGCTCGCGGACTTCACCAAGAGTCCTCGCGAGTTCCGGGCCACGCTCGAGGGCACCGGGGCCGAACTTGCGCTGACCTTGCCGGCGGTCGCCCAAGGCGGGTACTGGAGGGCTCCCGACGTGCTTCAGGTGGCGTTCTGGGAGAAGGGCCGCTTCGGCTTCAGCCTGACGTCGAAGGATCGGCCCGCCATGGCGGCCGAGATCGGCTGCCTCTCCCTGACACCGGACGGCTTGCTGCTGCGCTTCGAACCGGCCTCGATTCCTCCCCTTCTCGTGCTCTTCCGCGAGTGCCAGGAATGAACGCGTCGGCCCCCCAGCCCATCGCCTCGCGTCGAGTCCCGGCGACCCGGACAGCGATGTCGCTGCTGTTGCTGGCCGGCATCGTGATGCTTTCGTCGTGCGCGCTGGAGACGGCGCCGAGGCCCTGCCGGCGTCTCGACATCGGCTCGATGGGAGAAGAGAACGGATTCCGCCTCGCCATCGGTACGGAGAACGCCCTGATGCTCGCCACGGACAAGGACCACCTCGACCTGGCCATCACCGTGGTGCCGCCCATCAAGGGCAACGTGGTTCTGGTGCAGAGCGACGGTGACCGCGAGATGGGACGCTGGGAGTTGCCGGTCCCGCCCGGCAACGGCATCAGCACCCGCTGCCGCCTGGGCACGACGCCCGGCGGCTCCACTTGCGGCGCAACGATTACTGACCGGCCGCATCCGGTGGCGGGGACCTGGTCCCTGGAAGCGGGTGGCAACCGCGTCCTCGAGGCGGGCGTGGCGGTCTACGTCTGCCCCTGACCCCTGACAGCAGCGCTCCGCCCTGCGATCAACTCCGCGCTGACGACCTCGTCGCCACCACCCTCAGCACCCCGCCCTGCCCGAAGGCCGGCGCCACCGCCGAGACCACCGTCGAGATCACCGCCAAGGGCAAGGTGGCCACCAGCGTCGCCAGCGCGTCGCGCAGCGGGCTCACGCCCGTGCGCCGCCCGATGAGGATCTGGAAGAGCCAGTTCGGCGTGGCGCAGAGCCGGTTGAGCAGGCTCTGCATCATGCCGAAGGCGTCGTACTCGGCCGAGAAGGTTGCCCATCTCTGAGGCGTGAAACCTTCGGCTTCCAGCATCGCCGCCAGCGTTTTCCTCTCGAAGTGCAGGAGGTGGCGGGGCACGTCCAGGTGGAACCAGTGTTTGGGCCCCATGCGGGCCTGCCAGCTGCCGAAGTTCGGCACTTCGATCACGATCGAGCCGCCCGGCTTCAGCAGGCGGTGGGCATCGCGAAGCGTGGCGCGCGGATCGGCCATGTGCTCGAAGACGTGCCACAGAGTGACCACGTCGAAGGAAGCGTCGGCAAGCGTGGACAGCTCGGTGGTGGCGACCACTTCCAGCCCGAGTTCGCGCCTCAGTTCCATGATGGGAGCGCCGGCCTGTTCCACGCCGGCCACCTGCCAGCCCTTGCGGCGGCAGGCCATCAGGAAGTCGCCGCGGCCGCAGCCGATGTCGAGGATGCGGCCGCCGGCCAGAACGGGAGGCAGCGCGCGCACGCGCAGGTCCATGAAGAAGTCCTTCAGGACGGGGTGGCGCTTGCCGAAGTAACCGTCGGGGTAGTACGCGGCCAGGTGCTCGGCGTCGGGTCGCGGCGAGACGTAGGTGAGACGGCAGCTGCGGCAGCGCCGCACTTCAAAGCGGTCCGACGAAAGGGGATCGGCGGCGTGGAACAGGCGTCCACCCTGCCCTGCTCCGCAGTGCGGGCAATCGACCAGGTTTTCCATGTCCGCGTTTCAGTCCTTGGCGTGGGCGTGGGCGTGGACGTGGGGATGATGCTCGAGCGAGAGGCGCTCGCCGCCGGGATTGAACAGGGGGCTCTTGGAGATCCCCGCGTGGTGAAGGGCGAAGGCCATGCTGGTGCGCAGCACGCCGAGCCCGTAGCGCACGCTGCGACGGAAGCTGATGGAGGAAGCCTCGGCGAAGTACTTGGTGGGGCAGGACACCTCGCCGATGCGGAAGCCGAAGTGGACCACCTGGGCCAGCATCTGGTTGTCGAAGACGAAGTCGTCCGAGTTCTCTTCCAGGGGCAGGGTCTCCAGGACGGCGCGCGAGAAGGCCCGGTAACCCGAGTGGTACTCGGACAGGTGCTGGCCGAGCAGGATGTTCTCGAAGAGGGTCAGCAGGCGGTTGGCTACGTACTTGTAGGCGGGCATGCCGCCCTTCATGGCGCTCTGGCAGAGCACGCGGGAGCCGAGGACCACGTCGTACTGGCCGACGGCGATCATCGAGGCCATCGCGACCAGCAGGCTCGGCGTGTACTGGTAGTCGGGGTGGAGCATCACCACCACGTCGGCGCCGTGGCGAAGGGCCTCGCGGTAGCAGGTCTTCTGGTTGCCGCCGTAGCCCTTGTTCTCCAGGTGCACCAGCGTGCGGCAGCCGAGTTCGCGGGCCAGGTCGACGGTACGGTCGGAGCTTCCGTCGTCCACGAGGATGGCCTCGTCGATGTACTCGAAGGGGATCTCCGAGTAGGTGCGCCGCAGGGTCGATTCCGCGTTGTAGGCGGGCATCACGACCACGATCTTCTTGCCGAACAGCATCTGGGTTCTCCGAAGGGTTGCTCGGGCGGGGCAGGCCGTGAGGCCACGTCCGAGCCGGCGCCGGTCTATACCATGAACCCCGCACCCATGTCGCCCGCCGATCGGCCGGCAGGCCGCCGACGGCTTGCATGGACTCCGGCCCTGTCTATCCTCGGCCTGCCGCGCTCGCCGCCCGCCCTCCCCTCTGCGGTCGCCCGGCCCAACCGGAGACCGACATGAACATCCTCGTCACCGGCGGTGCCGGCTTCATCGGCTCCAATTTCCTCCGTCTTTCGGTGCCCCGCCGCCCCGGCGACACCTTTGTCAACGTCGACAAGCTCACCTACGCGGCCAACCCGGCCAACCTGGCCGGCATCGACGAGCTTCCCAATTACAGCCTGGAGCGCGTGGACATCGCCGACGCCGGGGCCGTGGGCGAGCTGTTCGAGCGCCGCCGGCCGGACCTCGTCGTGCACTTTGCGGCCGAGAGCCACGTGGACCGCAGCATCGCCTCCCCGGGCGAGTTCGTGCAGGCCAACATCGTCGGCACCTTCAACCTTCTGGAGGCCTTCCGCGCCCTCAGCGCCGGCCCGGCCGGCGCCCTGTTCCACCACGTGAGCACCGACGAGGTCTACGGCTCCCTGGGCGCCACCGGCCGCTTCACCGAGGAAACCCGCTACGACCCGTCCAGCCCCTACTCGGCCTCCAAGGCCGCCAGCGACCACCTCGTGCGGGCCTACTCGCGCACCTACGGGCTGCCCATCAAGATCACCAACTGCTCCAACAACTACGGCCCCTACCAGTTCCCCGAGAAGCTGATTCCGCTGATGATCCTGAACGCGCTGGACGGCAAGCCGCTGCCCGTTTACGGCAAGGGGCTCAACGTGCGCGACTGGCTCTACGTGGAAGACCACTGCGAGGCCATCTGGGCGGTGATCGAGCGCGGGCGCGTGGGCGAGACCTACAACATCGGCGGCAACTGCGAGATGGCCAACATCGACGTGGTCCACAGCCTGTGCCGCATCCTCGCCGAAGAGACCGGCCGGCCCCTGTCCACCTTCGAAGGTCTCATCACCTACGTGAAGGACCGCCCCGGCCACGACCTGCGCTACGCCATCGACGCCTCGCGCGTGGCCGCCGAGTGCGGATGGACGCCCCAGCACACCTTCGACACGGGGCTGCGCGCCACCGTGCGCTGGTACATCGAACACCGCCACTGGGTGGACGGCGTGCGCAGCGGCGACTACCTGAAGTGGATCGAACAAAACTACGCCCAGCGCTGAACCGGAAACCCGGGACAGGTACAGGTTTCCATCGGAAACCTGTACCTGTCCCGGGTTTCGGAGACCTTCGATGAACGTTTCGGCTACGCGAATTCCGGGGGTGCTGCTGATCCAACCGCGCGTGTTCGGCGATGCGCGGGGCTACTTCTTCGAGAGCTGGTCGGCGGAGCGTTACGCGGACGCGGGCCTCGGCGGGCCGTTCGTGCAGGACAACATCTCGCGCTCGCGCCGCGGCATCCTGCGCGGGCTGCACCTTCAGCACCCTCACGGCCAGGGCAAGCTGGTGAGCGCGCTGGAAGGCGAAGTCTTCGACGTGGCCGTCGACGTGCGCGTGGGCTCCCCCACCTTCGGGAATTGGGTGGGAGCGCTGCTATCGGCCGACAACCATCACCAGCTGTGGGTTCCGCCCGGCTTCGCCCATGGCTTCTGCGTACTGAGCGAGAACGCGATCTTCCACTACAAGTGCACCGACGCCTATCACCCCGAGTGCGAGCTTTCGGTGGCCTGGGACGACCCCGCCATCGGCATCGAGTGGCCGATCGCCGCTCCCATCCTGAACGACAAGGACAGGAACGGCCTGCGCCTGGCCGACATTCCCCGCGACCGCCTGCCCGTTGGGGAAGGCTGAGGATCGTCGGCGGGCGACCCACCCCGAGAGGCCTTCTCGCGAATGTCACGGCGGAATGCCGAGAATCTCCGCCCGGCCCCAACGTGTTGGAGTCCTTGACAACACCCTGGAAGTGTTGGTACTTGCTCCAACGTGCAGGCCGAGGCGCTTCTCCGACGCCGCGTGATCGTCGCCCCCGATGCTTTCGTCGAGGTCGTCCTTTGGCGGGTCCCGAAGTCGGTGGCGGCGTCCGACCATATGTACAAGTACCGGCTCGCGTATGTGGTCGGCGGAACGTGCGTGCTTCGCTACGACAACGAGCGTGGCAAGGGCGGGCACCGGCACACCGGGGATTCGGAAACACCGTATCGCTTCACGACGCCCGACCAGCTGATGAGAGACTTCGAAGCCGATATGGCGAGGTGGAACCATGAACACGGTCGTTCTTGAAGTTCGTTCCCTGCAGGAAACCTTGGCCGACGCTGCCCGCGCCATGAAGACCGGCCGCGGCGAGCGCGCGGAGAGGATCAGCTTTGCCACGCCCGAGCTTCTCTGGGAGGTTCTGACCGCCAAGCGCTGGGAAATCCTGAAGGCCCTTCGCGGAATCGGTCCCGTCGCAATTCGCGAGGCTGCCCGTCGGGTCGAACGCGACGTGAAGGCCGTTCACGGCGACGTGACGGCGCTCCTGGAAGCAGGCGTCCTGCGTCGTGCGGAAGACGGGCGCATCGAGTTTCCCTTTGACGCCGTGAAAGTGGAGTTCCTGCTGCACGCCGCATGAGGGTTGCGCCTGGCCCTTATTCCAGGCGATCCAGCAGCACCCAGGAAGGCCGTCTCGCAAGGCGAGGTGGCGAAGGAATCCGGACATGGACAGTGCCACCGACGCCCCACCCATCCTCCTCGTCAGCCCCGACGGCATGCTCGGCCACGCCTTCGAGCAGTTGCTGAAGGGGCGCGGCCTCGCCTTTGCCGGCGTCTCCTGGCCGGCCTTCGACCTGACGAAGCCGGAAACGGTGGAGCCGTGGATGCGCCACGGCGTGCAGACGGTCATCAACTGCTCGGCCTTCACCGACGTGGACGGGGCCGAGACCCGCGAGGCCGAAGCCACCGCCATCAACGGCGACGGAGTCGCGCTGCTGGCGGCCCACTGCAAGCGCCTCGGCGCCGTGCTCGTGCACTTCAGCACCGACTACGTCTTCGACGGCAAGGCGACCACGCCCTACCCCGTCGATCACCCGATTTCCCCGGTGAACGCCTACGGCCGCAGCAAGGCCGCCGGCGAGAAAGCCATCCTCGAGTCGAGCTGCGAGCACCTGATCGTGCGCACCAGCTGGCTCTACGCGCCGTGGGCGAAGAACTTCGTGCTGACGATGCTGGCGCTGGGGCGCGAGAAGGCCTCGATCCGCGTGGTGGACGACCAGGTGGGCCGCCCCACCAGCGCGCAGTACCTGGCCGAACGCACCCTGGCCCTGGTGGGCGCCGGCGCGCGCGGCATCTTCCACGTGACCGACGGCGGCAGCTGCAGCTGGCACGAGCTGGCCACGGCCGTGATGGAGCGCAGCGGCAGCAAGTGCGTGGTGGAACCGTGCACCAGCGCCGAGTTCCCGCGCCCGGCCCCGCGGCCCGCCTACAGCATCCTCGACCTGTCCAGGACCGAAGACTTGCTGAGCCAGAGCCGCGACTGGCGAGAGAACGTGGCGGCCGTGCTGGCCGAGCACGGCAGGGCGTAGACGGACCTGCCTCCCGACGGAGGAGGAGCCCCCGGGAATCCCGGGATGACCAGACCTACTTGCTCTCCAGTCGATTCCACCACTTGGCCGGATCCTGAGAGCAGTGAAAAACAGAGTGGGCCTTCGCGGATTCGTGTGGGTAGCCACCCCTGGCTTTTCGAGAATTCTCTGGGGGTCTGGTCGGCCGCGCAGCATCACCCAGGGTAAGGTCGGGAGGTAAGGTCGGGAGTGGCGGCCTTGGCTCCGGCACGCAGGTGACTGCTGCACGAACATTCCCCGGGGAATGTCGCTCTGGACCCGGGCGCGGACAGCGGCCGCCATGAACAACCAAAAACTGTCCACCGAAGCGGGGCAGGTCCAGCCATGACATTTCTGTGATGGAAACGTCGTTGCGCTGTCGGTTTCGCTTGACGCGATTCTTCGCCTCCTCCGGCCGCCCGTAGCGGTCGAAATACTGCCGATCGTTTTTTTCGCCCAACTCACGCGACTCGCCCGTCAGATCCCGCGCGCGGCTTCGGGAGGCGACGTCCTGCGACGGTGCCAACCTCTCCGCCAACGACGCAGAAAAAACCCGTGGTACAAGCGTCTTCATGACGACACTCTTCGATTCCGTCGCAAAGCTCTCCGAACAGGAATTGCTTGATCACTTCACGGGCCTCGTCGTTCGCGACCGGCAGACGACAAGCGAGCTGCTCGTCGCGATCGCCGAGGTCGACGAGCGCAAGCTCTGGGCCAGGCACGCCTGCTCCTCCATGTTCGATTTCTGCATGAGACGCTTTCACATGTCGGAGCAGGTGACCGCCAAGCGACTCTGGGCTGCGCGCACGGCGCGCCGCTTTCCTGTTGTTCTCGAGATGGTCGCCCGCGGCGAGTTGCATCTCGCTGCGATCCATCTGCTGGC
>JBHEPB010000111.1:0-6011 GCA_046260515.1 Binatia bacterium | reverse complement strand
GGGCAGGGAACGGAAATCGGCCGGACGCACGCGCAGGCTGAGCACGGCCTCCCGGCCGTCCACCTGCCAGTGCCCGTAGGAAAGCGTGCCGCCGGTATGGGCGGCGGCCGTGACGGCCGTCAGCCACGAGACGGCCGCCACCAGGATCGAGACAAAGTGGCGTGCCCTCATTGCCGGCCGCGCGCCTGCACGCCGGCTTCTTCGCGCAGGGTGGCCAGGCCCTCGGCCAGCGCCGCTTCGCCGCGGTGTCTTTCCCATTCGCGTCGCAGCAGGTCGGGATCCAACTCCTCGAAAGCCGGCTTGCGGCCGGGCACTACGTCGAGGACCTCCAGGCGATACCAGCCCTGTCCGACGGCCAGCGGCTCGGCCCGGAGTGCGGGCGAGGGCAGGGCGAAGACACGCCCGGCCAGGGTCTCTCCGAGCCAGCGCTGGAGGTGGCGAAGCGACAGGGGAGTGGAGGGAATCTCCAGGGGCTCGCCGCCGCGGCCCGCCGCGGCGGCTTCGCGGCTGTCGTGGCGCCAGCCGCGCACCCGGCGCTGCTCCGGAATCGCGAACAGCGAAGGGTCGGCGGCCACGAAGGCGCGCAGCGTGTCTTCGTCAGGTTCGGCCTGCAGGCCGGGCTGGCTCAGCGCTTCCATGGCGGCTTGCACCAGCTGGCCGCGGACCACGGGCAGGCTGCGCGTCAGTTGCAGGCGGTCGGCCAGTTGCAGCAGCAGTTCCTGGTCGATCAGCACGTCGAGCAGGGCCAGCTCGCCGGCCTCGTCCATGGCGACCTTGCGACCGGCGTTGGCAGCGTCCACCGCGCGCCGCCAGTCGTCCATCGAAATGCTGGTCGCCTCGACACGCGCTGCCTCGTCGTCGCCGAGACCGGCGGGCAGGTAGCGCGACAGGCCCGCGACCACCAGTGCCACGCCGACAAGGATGGCCGCCCAGGGCAGGGCCGAAGCGGTATCCTTGACTTTGGGTGGCGGTGTAGGTTCGGTCGCCGTCATGCGCAGAGCCGTTAGATACCTTTCCATCCTCGCGTTGGCCATCGTGGCGGCGGCGGCCGTCCTGGTGGCCGTGACGCCGTCCGGCCAGATAGAGACCCGAGGAGAGATCCGGGCGCCGGCCCGGGCGCCCGATGCGCTGGCCGCGCGCACCCGCGTCGACCAGACGGCGGCGCGGGCCGCCGGAGCCGACGACGGCGCGCAGATCGTCTTCGGCGACCTGCACGTGCACAGCACGTTCTCGATGGACGCCTACTTGTGGAGCCTGCCGCTGATGCACGGCCCCGGTCTGCATCCGCCGGCCGACGCCTGCGACTACGCCCGCTACTGTTCGAACCTGGACTTCTGGAGCCTCACCGACCACGCCGAGTCGCTGACGCCGCGCCACTGGACCGAGATCCAGGAGATGGTGCGCGACTGCAACGCCCGCACCGACGCGGCCCATCCCGATCTGGTGACCTTCCTTGGCTGGGAATGGACCCAGGTGGGCCAGACTCCCGAGGACCACTTCGGCCACCGCAACGTGGTGGTGCTGGAAACCGCGGCGGACAAGGTGCCGCCCCGGCCCATCACCTCGGGGGGCCTGCCTCTACTGCACATGAGGCGCCGGGCCATGTCGGCCGTCGAGGAGTTCACGGCGCCCTTCCTCTATCCCGCCGACACCAGCCAGCTGTTGCGCAACCAGTTCGCCAAGCAGGCCGAACTGCGCGAGGCGCCCTTCTGCCCCGAAGGCATCGACACCCGCGACCTGCCGGCCGACTGCGTCGAGTCGGCCGAGACGCCCGAAGCGCTGTGGGCCAAGTTCCGCCAGTGGGGCGGCGAGGTGCTCGCCATCCCGCACGGGACCACCTGGGGCTTCTACACGCCGCCCGGGACGCGCTTCGACAAGCAGCTGAGCAAGACGCGCCACGCTCCCGAGTACCAGCGCCTGGTGGAGGTGTTCTCGGGCCACGGCAACTCGGAGGAGTACCGCGGTTTCCGCGACGTGGTCTTCGACGAAGCCGGCAAGGCCTCCTGCCCGGCGCCGACCGCGGATTACCTTCCCTGCTGCCACCGTGCGGGCCAGCTCATTCGCGAGCGCTGCGAGGACCCCGGTTCGGACGACTGTGCGGCGCGTGTGGCCAAGGCCGAGCTGGACTACCTGCACGCGGGCGTGGCCGGTCACCTGGTGGTGCCGGGGGCCCAGGCCGAGGACTGGCTCGACTGCGGGCAGTGCACCGACTGCTTCCTGCCCGCCCTCAACTACCGCCCGGGCAACAGCGTGCAGGCGATGATGACCCTGTCCGACTTCGACAACCGCCAGGACGACGGCGACCCGGCGCGCTTCCATTTCGGCTTCATCGCGTCCTCCGACAACCACGCCTCCCAGCCGGGAACCGGCTTCAAGCAGAAGGGCAGGCACTTCGCCACGGAGACCTTCGGGCCCCGCGACTCGCTCACGCGCAAGACCGTTTACGAGGCGGCGCGGCGCGAGGGCAAGCAGCCCGAGTCCATCCCCTTCAACCGCAGCGAGACCCTGTTCAACCTCTTCCAGTACGCCGAGTCCGAACGGCTCGGGTCGTTCTTCTACACCGGGGGCCTGGTCGCAGTGCACGTGAACGACCGCACGCGCGAGGGAATCTGGGCGGGCATGCAGCAGCGCCGCACCTACGCCACCTCGGGCGAGAGGATCCTGCTGTGGTTCGACCTGACCAACGGCGGGCCCGGCGACCACGTGGTGGCGATGGGCGAAGAAGCCGCGATGAGCCGCGAGCCGACCTTCCGCGTGCGTGCCGTCGGCGCCTTCGAACAGAAACCCGGCTGCCCGGCCGAAACCGTTTCGCTGCTCGGCGAGGACAGGGTTCGGACCCTGTGCGGCGGCGAGTGCGACAACCCCGGCGACACGCGCAAGCGCATCGAGCGCATCGAAGTGGTGCGCATCCGCCCGCGCATCGTCCCGGGCGAGGCCCAGGACGACCTCATCGAGGATCCCTGGCGCGTGATCCCCTGCCCGCCGGGCGCCGACCACTGTACGGTGGAGTTCCGCGATCCCGACTACGCGACGTCCGGGCGCGACACGCTCTACTACGTGCGTGCGCTGCAGGCGCCGGAGCCCACCATCAACGCCGACCAGCTGCGCTGCACGCGCGGCGGCGACGGCAAGTGCACGGGCGTCGACATCTGCTTCGGCGACGACCGCACGCCGATCGACGACGATTGCACGGCGCCGGCCTCGGGCCGCGCGTGGTCTTCGCCGATCTATCTCGACTTTCCCCAACCCGCCACGGGCGGTTGAACGAAGGCCGTCCGCGGCGCGGCGGGAGCCCCGCGCCGGCGGCTTCGGATCGCGACGCGGGTTCCCAAGCGGTAGTGCGGCCCGTTTGGGCTTGCCCGGGCCTGTCGGCGCCGAGTTCCCCCGCGCCGGCTCCGCGCTGGCTCCGGAAGCCCGTCGCGGTTAGATGGACGTGGCGATCGGCTCTTCTCGGGACCAGCGCAGGGGCTTGCCGCTGCGGGTGACGGGACGATCTCCTGACGGTTCACGTTCGCGAACGGCGCCCCGTGCGACCGCCGCGACCAACGCCAGGGAGATACTGCTTGTCGATCCACGTCGCACTCCGCCACGTCACCACCTACCGCTACGATCGCAGCGTCACGCTCGCTCCCCAGGTCATCCGCCTGAGGCCCGCGCCGCACTGCCGGACGCGCATCCTGGCCTACTCTCTGAAGGTCGATCCTGAGGGCCACTTCCTCAATTGGCAGCAGGACCCCCAGAGCAACTACCTGGCCAGGGCGGTGTTTCCCGATCCCGTCCGCGAACTGCGTGTGGAGGTCGATCTCGTCGCCGAGATGGCCGTCTACAACCCCTTCGACTTCTTCCTGGAGACCGAGGCCGAGGTCTTTCCCTTCGGCTACGCGGCCTCGCTCGCCCACGAGCTGGCGCCCTACCTGCTGAAGGAAGAAGCGACGCCGCGCTTCGCCGCCTACCTGGAAGCCCTGCGCGGCGAGCCGATGAAGACCGTGGACTTCCTGGTGGCGCTGACCGGGCGCCTGCAACGGGACATCGCGTACACGATCCGCATGGAACCGGGCGTGCAGACCATCGAGACCACGCTCGAGCGCGGCAGCGGATCCTGCCGTGACACCGCGTGGCTGCAGGTGCAGCTGCTGCGCCACCTGGGGCTGGCGGCGCGTTTCGTCTCCGGCTACCTCATCCAGCTCGCCCCCGACGTGAAGGCCCTGGACGGACCGGTGGGCGCCGAGAAGGACTTCACCGACCTCCACGCCTGGTGCGAAGTGTACCTGCCGGGCGCCGGCTGGATCGGGCTCGACCCGACCTCCGGCCTGCTGGCCGGGGAAGGGCACATCCCGCTGGCCTGCACGCCGGACCCGGGCAGCGCGGCACCGCTGACGGGAGCCGTCGAGCACTGCGAGGTTACCTTCGAGCACGAGATGGACGTGACGCGCGTCCACGAGTCGCCGCGCGTCACCAAGCCCTACACCGACGAGCAGTGGGACGGCATCGTCGCCCTCGGCCGCGTGGTGGACGAGGACCTGCGCCGCGGCGACGTGAGACTGACGATGGGCGGCGAGCCCACCTTCGTTTCCATCGACGATCCCGACGGCGAGGAATGGAACACGGCGGCGATGGGCCCGCGCAAGCTCGGCCTGGCCGTGGATCTCCTGCATCGCCTGAGGCGACTGCACTCGCCGGGGGCCTTCGTTCACCACGGCCAGGGCAAGTGGTACCCGGGCGAGCAACTGCCGCGCTGGGCCCTCGGTTGTTTCTGGCGCCGCGACGGCGAAGCGGCCTGGCTCGACGAAACGCTGCTCGCCGACATTCACAAGGACTACGGCTTCGGCGCCGCCGAGGCCGAGCGCTTCACGCGCGCGCTGGCTTCCCGGCTCGGCGTCGAGGACCGTTTCGTCCAAAGCGCCTACGAAGACACCTGGTACTACCTGTGGAGGGAGCGCCAGTTGCCGGTCAACGTCGATCCCCACGACTCGCGCCTTGGCGACGAGATGGAAAGGGCGCGGCTCGCCCGCGTGTTCGAGCAGGGCCTGGGAAGCGTGGTCGGCTATGCGCTGCCGCTCGGGGCCGAAGTGCGCGGTGGCGTACTGGCGTGGACCTCGCGGCCCTTCCACCTGCGCGCCGGGCGCCTTTACCTGTTGCCGGGCGATTCGCCGATGGGGCTACGCCTGCCGCTGGATTCCCTGCCCTGGGTGGCAGCCAGCGAGTTCCCCTGGGTGCATCCGCTGGACCCCAGCGCTCCGCGTCCCCCGTTGCCTTCGCGCGCGGTTCTCGGTTCGGGAAAGCCGCCGCTCGCCCTGGCCGCGGTGGCGCCGGCGGCCGCGACTTCGACGACGAAGGTTTCGCAGTCGCAGGAGCAGGCCACGGCGGACGAGGCCGATGCGCCGCCCGAGCGCTTCGAGTCGGCGCCTTCCGCCATGCGCACTGCCGTCTGCATCGAAACTCGCGACGGCAGACTCCACGTCTTCCTTCCGCCCCAGGAGACCCTCGAGGCCTGCCTCGCCCTGGTGGCGGCCGTCGAGGAGACAGCAGCCGAACTGGCGATGCCGGTCGTCCTCGAAGGCTATGCGCCGCCTGCCGATCCGCGCCTCGCCCACTTCCTCATCACGCCCGACCCCGGCGTCATCGAAGTCAACATCCATCCGGCTTCCTCGTGGGACGAACTCGTCCACCAGACGACAACGCTTTACGAAGAAGCGCGCCAGTGCCGCCTCGGCACCGAGAAGTTCCTGCTCGACGGTCGCCACACCGGCACCGGCGGCGGCAACCACTTCGTGCTCGGCGCCAACGCTCCCCTGGACAGTCCTTTTCTTCGTCGTCCGGACCTGCTGGCCAGCCTGCTCACGCACTGGCACAACCATCCTTCGCTGTCCTACCTGTTCTCGGGTCTCTTCATCGGCCCCACCAGCCAGGCCCCGCGCGTGGACGAGGCGCGTGACGACGCGGTCTATGAACTGGAACTGGCGCTCCGGCACCTGCCGGCCCCCGGCAAGGCCGACCCCGAGAAAACGCCG
>JBHEPB010000066.1:0-7485 GCA_046260515.1 Binatia bacterium | reverse complement strand
GCTCCTTCACCGCCTCGACGACCAACGCGGCCATCGACGCCAACGGCGTCTCGCCCATCGGCGGCACCGCCAGCGGGGCCGTCACCATCGAGGCGCGACGCCTGTGCAGCGCCGGCGACCCGATCACACCCTGCGTGAGTCTCAGCGACTGCCAGCTGGGCAGTTGCGACACCCGCCGCTGCGAGACGAACCCCAGCCGCACCTGCACCACCGACGCCAACTGCGATCTCGGCACCTGCGGGAGCAACAAGCGCTGCAGCGGCACGACCTCCTTCGTCCGCTGCGACACCAACACCGACTGTTTCTACGGCGCCTGCGATCCCCAACTCACCTGCAAGAACCGGGCAGGCACGCCGGTGGGATGCTCCAATAACGCCGATTGCGATTTCGGCACCTGCAGCGTCGGGACCGCCTCGATCACCATGGGAGGCTCCATCGTCGGCAACTCCGACGGTCCGGCGGTGATCGAGCTGCGGGCTGCCGACAACGTCACGATCTCCAAGCCCGTCAACGTCTCGAGCACCTCGTCCCAGTCCGACGGCGGCGAACTCGTGGTGGAGGCGGCGGCGGGAAGCGTCACGGTGTCCGCGGGCCTCAGCGCCGGCGGCGGCGTGGCTTCCCAGGGCGGTTACGTCGAACTCTACGCCGGCACGGACATCACCGTGGCGGCCGAGATCGACGTCGTCGGCGGCGACTTCGACGGCGGCTCGATCGAGATCGACGGCAACCGGGACGTGACCATTGAGCGCAGTCTTCTCGCGAACGCGGCCGGGGGTTCGGGCTACGGCGGCGAGATCATCATCGACGCGGGGCGCCATCTCGTCGTCAACGGGGTGTCCTCCTCGAACAAGACCACCTTCGAGACCAACGGCAACACCGACGTGGAGAACTTCGCCGGCGACGGCGGCATCCAGGAGATCACCACCGACGGCAACCTGACGATGAACATCAACACCCGCTCGATCAGCCTCGGGTCCCAGCCCGACGGCCTCGGCGGTGAAACTTACCTCGACGCGTCGGGCAACCTCGTTCTCCACGGCGACATCACGGCCAGGGCCCAGGCCGCGGGCGAGGGCGGCTACGTCTCGATCCTCAGTTCGGGCACGTCGCTGTTCAGCAGCACGGGCACGTTCGATCTCGCGGGCGGCGCGGACGGCGGCGGCATCCTGGAGTTCGAGAGCGGGGGCGCCACGACCTGGGCCGGGGTGGCGAATGCGAGCGGCGGCGTGGTCGGATTCGGCGGGTCGGTGTACCTCGACGTGGATAACGACCTGACGTTCTCCGGCGACATGGTGATCAACGGCAGCGACGGCGGCAGCCTCGACGTGAACGCCTGCCGCCTGACCATGACCGGGACGGGCTCCCTCGACATCAACACGCCGAACGGCGACAACTACCTGCTGGTTCGCGAAACCATGAAGCTGCTCTCCGGCAGCTCGGTGACGACGGGCGTGGGCGGCACCAACAAGCTCGTTTACCGCACCGCGGCCAAGCCCCCGCAGACGAGCGGCACGATCTCGCCGGCCCCGCAGCTCATCATCGACGGCACGCTGACGGGCTGCCCCGTCTGCGGCAACATGGAACTCGACGGCGGCGAAACCTGCGAGGACGGCAACACGGCCAACGGCGACGGCTGCAGCAGCGATTGCCAGAACGAAAAGTGCATCATGCAGACCGGGGCGCCGGGTTACCCCACCGTTCCCCTGTGCGACGACGGCAACTTCTGCACCACCGACACCTGCAACACCAGCCTCAACGGCGGGACCTGCCAGCACGTGGCGAAGACCTGCGCGGACCCGTTCTCCTGCACCACGGACAGTTGCAATGCGCAGACCGAGAAGTGCGAGTACGTCGCGAACGACGCAGGCTGCAACGACGGCAATCCGTGCACGGACGATTTCTGCAGCGTCTCCACCGGCTGCGGCGTGACCGCGAACAGCAATCCCTGCAACGACGGCGACGCCTGCACGCAGAACGACACCTGCAGCGGCGGTGAGTGCAGCGGCACACCGATCCAGGGCTGCGGCTTCTGCGGCGACGGATCGGTGAACGGTTCCGAAGAATGCGACGACGGCAACGCCACCTGCGCCAACGGCGAGTACTGCGGCGTGGGCTGCCTGCTCGTCCCCTGCGGCAAGCCGACCTGCACGGCCGGCACGCCGAAGTCGAGCGACGCCCTGTTCGCGCTGAAGGCGGCGGTGGGCCAGGTGACGTGCAGCCTCAGGGTCTGCGACGTGGACAGCTCGACGAAGGTCGTGGCCTCCGACGCGCAGCGCATCCTGAGAGCGGCGGTAGGCCAGGCGGTGACGCTGACCTGTCCGACCACGGGGTCGTGACGACGGCGGCTTCCGCCGCGCGAGGAAGGCCGGGCGCGGCCTTCCTCGGGAAGCAGGCGTTCGCGGAACCCGGCCGCGTTGCTTTTCGGGCATCGGCTGCGTAGCCTTCCCGCTTCGAGTCCTCGATGTACCGGAGCTGGGCTTACATCCTGATGGCGGTCGCGACCCTGGCCGGAGTGGTCGCGCTGCTGTGGCCGAGCCCGGCCGTGAGGACGATCGGCGAGATCTCCATGCCGTCGGCCCGCAGCGCCCCGCCGCGAGCCGAGGCTCCGGCCAAGCCGGCGAAGTCCCCTCCCAAGTCGCCGCCCCGGCCCGCGGCCGTGCCGTCGCCCCCGGCCGTCGTCAAGAAGATGCCCGGCCAGAACACGACCATCCGGCGTGCGGCGCCCGTCCTCGAGAACGGTCTGCAGCCGAACATGTTTGGTAATCCTGCGGCGGATCGTCTGAACTCCGGCGTCCCCGACCCTGCGAATCCGGCTCCCCCGCGCCCCGCGACGGGTGCGCGTCCTCAGCCTCCGCCGCCCCCGGCGCCGCCGGCCGGCGCCGAGCCCACGCCGCAAGCAAGGTGAGGCAGGCCAGGCAACCCGCCGGAGGGCAAGCCGTGGAAGCCTCCGTCGTCGATCCCGTCCGGGAAGATCTGGACTGGATGCGGGTGGCCCTGGAGGAGGCCGCGAGAGCCGCCGAGGCCGGCGAGGTGCCGGTGGGAGCCGTTCTCGTGGTGGACGGCACGGAGGCGGCGCGTGGTCACAATCGCACCATCGTGGACCGGGATCCGAGCGCCCACGCCGAAATCGTCGCGCTGAGGGCCGCCGCGAGCCGTGGTGGTGATCACCGCGTGGGCGGGACCCTCTACGTCACGCTCGAGCCCTGCGTGATGTGCATGGGGGCGCTCGTCCAGGCCCGCGTGGAAAGGCTCGTGTTCGCGACGAGGGATCCCAAGGCCGGGGCCGCGGTCTCGCTGTACCAGCTTGCCGCCGATTCCCGGCTCAACCACCGTTTTCCTGTCGCCGAGGGACCCCTGGCCGAGGAGGCCTCCGAACTGCTGCGCGCCTTCTTCCGCGTCCTTCGCAGCGCCCCTTAGCCTCGCGCCGGGGCACCGCCGGCGGTTGCACACGAGCCGTGTCGCGGCTTTATTGCGCGTCCTTCCCGCGGAGAGGTGTCCGAGCCCGGCTGAAGGAGCACGACTAGAAATCGTGTGTCCCGAAAGGGACCGTGGGTTCGAATCCCACCCTCTCCGCCAATTCCTACCCGTCCAGTCCAGGAGTGGCGTGCCTCTCGCCGGCTCGCGGCTCACGAATCCCCATCTGCTCCCCCGGTTCAGTCCAGGAGTGGCGTGCCTCTCGCCGCTCGCCGGCGCGCGGCTCACCGAGAAACTCTGATGTTTGCGCGCCGGGGCCGTGTTACAGTTCCTCGCTTCAGGAGGTCCCCGATGCGTTCTCTTCTCGTCCCCTTTGCTACCGTTCTTCTGCTCGGCGTGGCCGGCGCCGCCGCCGCCCAGCCCGACAACACCTGCGTGTTCACCATCGCCATGACCGCGGGCACCGACGTCAACAACCTGGACTTCGAGGTGGACTACAAGGCCGCCGTCGGGAACGTCGAGGGCACCGCCACCCGGCCCGAATGCACCCGGGCCATCAACGGCCAGGCCTTCGTCAGCTTCCACGACGACGATGAGAACAGCATCCTTACCGGGGCCGTGATCCGCCTGACCAAGTTTTCGGCGCCGATCACCCTGGCCGGCTGCCGCATCTTCTACGATTCCAACGAGCCCATTCCCGGCGAATTCATCATCACGGTCACCAACGCGGGCCGCGACGGCGAGGACGACAACGTGATGCCCAAGCCCACCATGGCGGTGACCACGGTGGAGTGCCCCGGCGAGCTGCCCGAGGTGACCACGACGACGCTGCCGGAGACCACCACCACGCTTCCCGGCGGCGGCGGCGACTGCGGCGTTCCGCTCAGTGGCGGTGTCAAGCCGAACGCCTCGGATGCTTTGTTCGCCCTGAAGGCGGCCGTCGGCGTCGGCGAATGCGAACTCTGCGTCTGCGACGTCAACTCGAGCGGCAGCGTGGCCGCCGGTGACGCCCTGGCCATCCTCCGGGCCGCCGTCGGCAGCGAGGCCGTCCTCGACTGCCCGCCCTGCTGAGCCGCGCCGACTGCCTGTCCGCTTGGCGGCGGGCCGAACCGCCCTGCGCCGCTGGCGAGAGCCGGAAATTTCGGCCAGCCTTCGCGTAACCGCCGGCAGGCACCGGCGTCGAAGGTGCAGTCCGCTCGCCAACATTCCACCCCCGCGCTCCGCAAGGCCGGACGCGAACCCTCGAGGAGAACACCATGAACAAGTCGAACAAGTCCCTGATGACGGCCGCCCTCGGCGGCCTGCTGCTCGCGGCAACGGTGACGACGGCCTCGGCCGAGGAGGCCGGCGACGCGGCGACCACCGGCGGCAAGATGGGCGAGTGCCACGGCATCAACGCCTGCAAGGGCACGGGAGCCTGCCACGGCGCCGACCACTCCTGCGCCGGCAACAACGCCTGCAAGGGCAAGGGCTGGACCAAGGCCACCAAGGCCGACTGCGAGTCCAAGGGCGGCACGTTCAAGGAGTAAGCCCTCCATGCCGGAGTCGGCAGTCAATCCGGTGGGAGTCGGACTGAGGTCCGAGCACTATCCCCGCCTTCTCGGGAAGCCTCGAACCACCGTCGAGTGGTTCGAGGCCATCTCGGAAAACTACATGGACACGGGCGGACGGCCCTTGTCCGTCCTCGACACGATCCGCTCCGATCATCCCGTGGCCCTGCACGGCGTGTCGCTGTCCATCGGCACGAGGCCGCGGCCCGGGGACCATGCCGGCGCGAGCGCCTTTTGGGAGATGCGCGCGAAGTACCTCGGGCGCCTGGCCGAACTGGCCCGCCGCATCGATCCGTTCCTCGTCTCCGACCACCTGTGCTGGACGGGTGTACCGGGAGCCAATGCCCACGACCTGCTCCCCACGCCGTTCACCGACGAGGCCCTGGCCTGGATCGTTGCCCAGGTAGACGACGTGCAGACGAAGCTCGGCCGCCCCATCGTGCTCGAGAACGTCTCCAGCTACCTCACGTGGGCGCACTCGACCTGGCGCGAGGAGGACTTCCTGGTCGAGGTGGCGAGGCGCTCGGGCTGCCGCATCCTCCTCGACGTGAACAACGTGTACGTGAGCGCGCGCAACCATGGTTTCGACGCGCGGAGCTACCTCGACGCGGTGCCGGCCGAGCTCGTCGCCCAGGTCCACCTGGCCGGTCACAGCGACATGGGAAGCCACCTGTTCGACACGCATTCGGCGCCGGTCTGCGACGAGGTGTGGAGCCTTTTTGCGCATGTGATCGCGCGCCTGCCCGGGGTTCCCGTGCTCATCGAATGGGACGAAGACATCCCGCCCTTCGAGCGCCTCGAACTCGAGGCGACCACCGCCGCGAAGGTCGCGGCCGGGGCGCGTGCAGCCGCGCCGCGCAGCGGCATCGACGCGGCGAAGGACGCCGCCGCGTGAGCGCGCCGGTGCTGCCCGAGCTCCAGCGTGCTCTTGCCCGCGCACTCACGCGGCCCGGCGGCGGCGCGGATCCCGGGCTGCTGGAGAACGTTGTCCCCGGCGGCAGCCTCGATGCCGAAGGCGCCCTCGGTGTTTACCGCCGCGGCTACCTCGCTCGCCTCACCGAGCAGCTCGGCGAAACCTTTGCCTCCGTCTGGCGCGTGCTCGGCGACGAGGATTTCTTCGCGGCCTGCGAATCCTATCTCGCGGCCCACCCTTCGACGTCGTACAACCTCTCCGACTACGGCCGCGATTTCCCCGACTTCCTGGCCGCCTCGACGCACGCCGCGAACGCGCCGTTCCTGGCCGAGCTGGCCCGCTTCGAACTCGCTTTCCACGACCTCTTTCATGCCGTCCTCCACCAGGCCGCGGACGCGGCCGAACTGGCCTCGCTGACGGATCTCGAGGGCGTTCGGTTCCGCCTCGGATCGGCGATGAAGCTGCTGGCTTGCGAGAGCGCCGTCTACGACCTGTTCCGCCGCCGCCACGACGAGGAGCCACCCGACGTGAGCCTCGACCGGCCCCAATGGATGCTGCTCTACCGCCGTGGGGGCGATGTGATTGCGCACGAATTGGAAGTCGCGAGCTTCCGGGCCCTGGAGGCCATCGCAGCAGGTGCTCCTGTGGAGGAAGCCTTGGCCCGTGCGGTCGAGAGCGACCCTGCCTTCGGCGCCGCCGAAGCGGCGCGGCTCTTCGAGCTTCTCGCGGGCGCCGGCCTGGTCGTTTCCGTCGAACGCTGATCTCCCGCAACGCCGTCGTCTGCGCGGGTTCTGCCCGGATATTCCATGGATGGTCTTGGCGCTCCCTCCGAAACGCCCGACAGTCGGCGCCTCGGAGGGATTCACCATGTTCCAACGGCTCACCCGTCTTCCTGCTTGCCGCCCGGCGCGCACACGTCGTCCCGCTTCCTTCGCTTGGCTTCTCGCCGCAGCAACTCTCGTCACGACGCCCGCTTCGGCCGTGGCCGTCGTTGCCGGCTCTGCCGCGGAGGTCTGTCCCCCGACGGCGGATCCCTGCGTCGTCTCTGCCGCCTTCGACGTCGCCGCCGGCGCTCGCCTCGACTTCGGACTTCGAGCGCTGCGCGTCGAGGGGAGCGGTCTCCTCGACTTTCCGTCGGGAGGAGAGGTGCTCTGCGGACGCCTCGAGTTGGCCACGGGTGGAGTCGCAATCCGCGTCCGCGGCAGCGCCTCGGACACGGTGGCGCCGGCGACCGTCGAACTGAAAGTACGTCGGCGCTGTGCGCTCTCGCCGGCGACTCCGTGCCTCGTGGAGTCCGACTGCGCTGCGGTTGGCGGAGGCTCGTGCAGCGCGGGTGACGGCACGGCGGTGATCGACGGCGTCGTCTCCGGCAGCGCCGAGAGGCCGGGCCGCATCGTCATTCGCAGCGCCGGCGAGCTCTCGCTGCTCCAACCCGCATCGGTCGCCGGCACGCGCAGCGTCTCGGACGGCGGCACTCTCGACCTCGAGTCTACCGGGGCCGCCGTGAGGATCGCAGCTCCGGTGGATGTTTCCGGTGGCGCCGTCGGCAGCGGCGGATCCTTCGAGGCGATCGCGGCGACCGACGTCCTGGTGCAGGGCCGAGTGGCA
>JBHEPB010000021.1:0-43686 GCA_046260515.1 Binatia bacterium | reverse complement strand
GGGCTACTACGTTCTCCACGACACGCCGGACTCGAACCTCGGCGGCGCGGCCTTCGACTACACCCAGATTCCGACGAGCACCCTCCCCTCCTGGCCGGAGGTGCGCACCAACAACTCCGGCCTCTCGCGCCTCGTCTACGGCAACATGCTCGATTATATGCGCAGGGTGGCCTCGGAGGTCTTCATCGGCTCGGCCGTCAAGGGCGGACGCGAGATGAACAGCTACTTCATCGTGGTGCGCGAACTCCTCTCGCGCTGAAGTCCCGGCTGCCGCGCAGGGCCTACCTGGAATCCGTCAATCGGGCCTGCTTCCTTCGCGGGTCCTCATGTGGTGGCGACGGAACTCCTTGGTGTACACCCAGTCCCGCCAGGGGCGACCATCGGGGGCCTCGCCCTCGAGTCTCAGGCCGAGGTCCACGACAGTTCCCGGCTCGGTCATCGTCGCCAGCGCCGTGAAGGCCCCGCGCACGATGCGCCTCTGCTCCTCCACGTTGCCCGGCCGGCCGGTCTCGTTGCCCATCGGATAGTCCACGAACACCGCACGCGGCGGCCTGAGCCAGGCGGTGATGTCGCGCGCGACCGTCATCGTCAGCGTCGCGATGCCCGCCGCTTCGACTGCCCTGGAGACCAGACCCACGGTCTGGTGGCAGACGGGTCAAGCGGGGACGATGTAGAACAAGTCCACATCGTCCTCCTTCAAGTTCTCGACCAGGGCGGGAATCAGGGTTTCCGCGACGCGCCGCTGCGAATAGATGCCGCCCATGAAGGTGAAGGCCCGGGGCGACAGTTCGCCGATGGTTCCGTCGGCAGCCAGCTCGCGGAGCCTGTCGAGGGGAAAGACGCAGTTCGGGTCCCGCTCGGCGTCGGCCGTCGGATAGCCGAAATGGGCAACGCGAAGGCGGGCGACGTCCGTGTCCGCGGGGACGACGCGCATCGAGGCATCGTCCTTGAAGTGGAAGGGCTCCTGGCCTTCCACGTAGACGCCGCCACTCGACCCGAGAGCGACGCGGCATTCGGACAGGGGCTTGGCCAGGGGTGTCCAGGGCACGGGCTGGCCGCGCAGGTCGCTCCAGCGGTAAGCAGGCAGGGGATCGTAGAGTTCGCGGGTGCGGGGGATGTAGTCAACCGGCATCTCGTCGTTGCCTCCACCCCGAGTAGACACCCTGGTCGGCATCGAGGAAAGCGCTTCTGTCTCGGCACGGGCCCGGTTGTTGGCTGAAGTGGGGCGGGAGGCTAGAAGCCGCCCATGCCGGACATCATCTTCCACCAGTACGCCATGTCGCCGTTCTCCGAGAAGATCCGCAAGGTCTTCGCTGCCAAGAACCTCGAGTACCGCGAGGTGGAGCAGCCGGCCTGGATGCCCAAGCCCCACCTCACCCCGATGACGGGTGGCTACCGGCGCATTCCGGTGCTGCAGGTCGGAGCCGACATCTACTGCGACAGCGCGTTGATCGCGCGCACCATCGACCGCCACTGCCCCGAGCCGTCCATCTACCCGGCCGCCAACCCGGCTGCGGCCGAAGCCATGGCCATGTGGGCCGACAAGACCCTGTTCTTTTCCACGGTGGCGCTGGTGTTCACGGCGATGGCCGAGGTGATTCCGCCGATTCTCTTCGAGGACCGTCGCAAGATGTTCCCCCAGATGAACCTCGACGTGCTGCGCGCCGCTGTGCCCGGTTCGCGCGGCGCCCTCGCTTCCGCGTGCGCGATGCTCGACGCGTCGCTTTCTTCCCGGCCCTTCCTGCTCGGGCCGGCCTTCAGCGTGGCCGACGCGGCCGTCTACCACACGCTGTGGTTCGTGCGCAGCGATCCGGCCTCGGCCGCCATCATCCTGTCACGGCCGAATCTCGCCGGCTGGTTCGGGCGCATGGAAGCCATGGGGAGCGGCCGGCCGAGGACGATGAGCGGCGACGAAGCGATGGAGATTGCGCGCTCGGCCGAGCCGGCCGATGTCGGAACGAAGGTTGCCGACGATCCATCGGGGCTTGAACTGGGGATTCGCGTCGGCATCTGCTCGGACGACCTGCCCACCGATGTCTTCGTCGGGAAGCTCGTCTCCCTCTCCGACCACGAGATGGCCATCGAACGCGAAGACCCCGCCGTCGGCCGCGTCGCCGTCCACTTCCCGAGAGCCTGCTACCAGCTCCGCCCCGTCTGAAACCCGGGACAGGTACAGGTTTTCCGCAGGAAAACCTGTACCTGTCCCGGGTTTTTTCAGCAGCGCTCGAGGATGGTGGCGATGCCCATGCCGCCGCCGATGCACATGGTGATGAGCGCGGTCTTCTTGTCGGTCCTCTCCATCTCGTCGATGGCGGTGCCGATGAGCATGCCGCCGGTGGCGCCCAGGGGGTGCCCCAGCGCGATGGCGCCGCCGTTCACGTTGATGATGTCGGGATCCACGCCCGTCTCCTTGATGAACTTGAGGACGACGGCCGCGAAGGCCTCGTTGACCTCGATGAGGTCGATGTCCTTCCAGGTCATGCCGGCCTTCTTCAGCGCCCTCTCCGACGAAGGAGCGGGAGCCGTCAGCATGATGACGGGCTCGTCGCCGATGGTGGCCATCGAGATCACCTTGGCGCGCGGCTTCAGCCCGTGCTCCTTCACGTACTTTTCCGAGGCCACGAGCACGGCCGAGGCCCCGTCCACGATGCCGCTGGAGTTGCCCGCCGTGTGCACATGCGGGATGTCCTTGACGGCCGGGTACACCTTCATGGCCTTCTGGTCGAAGGTGAGGTCGTCGCCCTTCTGCACGTAGGCGCCCATGCCGGTGAAGGACGGCTCAAGCTTGCCGAGGCCCTCGAGCGTGGTGTCCGGACGCGGGAACTCGTCGGTGTCGAGCACGAGGTTGCCCTCGTAGTCGCGCACCGGCAGCAGGCTCTTGCTGAAGCGGCCCTCGTACTGGGCGCGCTTGCAGTTCTGCTGGCTGCGCACGGCCCACGAGTCGCAGTCGATGCGCGTGAAGCCGTCGCGCGCGGCGATGAGGTCGGCCGAGATGCCCTGGGGAACCAGGGGATGAGCCTCACGGAGGTGGCGGTTGTGGGCGTCCAGGCCCGACTTGTCCGCGCCCATCGGCAGGCGCGACATCTGCTCGACGCCGCCGCCGACCACGAGGTCCTGCATGCCGGAGGCCGCGCCCATCAGCGCGAAGTTGACCGCCTGCTGGCCCGACCCGCAGTATCGGTTGAGCTGCACGCCGGTTACCTCGTTGGGCCAGCCCGCGTCCAGCACGGCGAAGCGCGAGACGACGCCGCCCTGCTCACCGACCGGAGTCACGCAGCCGGCCACCACGTCTTCCACGTCGCGGGGATCGAAGCCGTTGCGGTCCACCAGGGCCTTCAGGCAGGTGCCGAGGATCTGGTGGGGATGAAGGGGGGCCAGGGCTCCCGTCTGCTTGCCCTTGCCGCGCGGCGTGCGAACCGCGTCGATGATGTATGCCGTGCCCATGTTCCTGTCCTCCTGTCATGCTGTTGATGATTGGGGGTTCGTCGCGCCCTGGCGCGGTAAACTGCTGTCCTCGCAAGGACGTACCGGTGAACCGTACTCCCGGGTCGTCCGTCAGGCCGGGCCGCAATCAGACATCATGGGGCAGCCCGAGAAGTCGTTCGGCGATCACGTTCTTCTGGATGTTGGGAGTGCCGCCGCCGATCACGTAGGCCGGCCACGACAGCATCTGGTGCTGCCAGCGTCCCTTGTCCACCACCCCCGCGGAACCCTTGGCCAGCCCCCCGTATCGGCCTTCGATCTCGAGGGCGAGGCGGCCGATCTCCACTTCCAGTTCGGCGCGCAACAACTTGTTCACCGAGGTTTCGGCGCCCACCTCCTGGCCGCGCAACTGGCGGGTGAGAAAACGAAGGCCCGTCAGGCGCATGGCTTCGATCATCGTTTCCATGCGCGCCAGGCGCTGGCGCACGAAGGGGTCCTCGATGGCGGGCCGCCCGTCGCGGCGGCAGCGTTTGGCGAGATCCTTCAGGTCCTCGAGGGCGTGCTGCAGGGCCGTCACCTCGGCGATGGAACTGCGCTCGTTGGCCAGGGCGTGCTTGGTGACGTCCCAGCCCTCGCCTTCGGCTCCGAGGCGGTTGGCCACCGGCACCCTCACGTCGTTGAAGAACACCTCCGCGAACGGAGTCTCCCCGTTCATCGTCTTGATGGGCTTCACCTCGATGCCGGGCGAGTTCATCGGCACCAGCACGCAGGTGATGCCGCGGTGCTTGGAGGCCGACGGATCCGTGCGCACCAGCAGGATCATCCACTGGGCCCACATGGCCAGGGAGGTCCAGATTTTCTGGCCCGTCACCACGTAGTGATCGCCGTCGCGCACGGCCTTGCACTGGAGGGAAGCCAGGTCGCTGCCGGAGCCGGGCTCCGAATAACCGGTGCACCAGTGCTCCTCGGCCTTGAGGATGGGCGGAATGAAACGCTTCTTCTGTTCTTCGGTGCCGTACTTGACGATGCCGGGCCCCACCCAGGCCAGGCCCATGTAGGAGAGGCCCAGCATGGGAGCGCGCGCCGCGCCGCACTCCTGCTTGAGGATCATCTGCTCGAGGAGGCCGCCGCCTCCGCCGCCCACCTCCTTCGGCCACGAGAATCCCACCCAGCCCTTGTCGTAGAGGGCCTGGTTCCAGGCCAGGAGCCGCGGCAGGCGGTCCATCGCCGACTCGATGTCCTCGCCGCCGTCGCCGCCGCCGAAGTCGGGCTTGTGCTCACGCAGGAAATCGCGGACCTCGCGGCGGAAGGCTTCTTCTTTCTCGGAGAAGGAAAAATCCATGGCGTTTCCTCAGAGCCCCTGGGCGGCGAGCAGGCGTTCGTGGTGGTATTCGGGGCTTCCGGCCAGGTTGCGGCAGTAGCGGCCGCGCTTGTAGTAGAGGTGCGCGTCGCACTCCCAGGTGAAGCCGACCGCGCCGTGGATCTGGATCCCGTCCTCGCCGGCCTTGTCCAGCGCGATCGACGCGTAGGCCTTGGCCATGGAGACGTGGCCGCGGGCGTCGTCCAGGTGGTCGACCGCCCACGACGCGAAGTAGACGAGGGAGCGGGCCGATTCCACGTCCACCAGGATCTCGGCGAGGCGGTGCTTGACGCCCTGGAACCTGCCGATCACTTCGCCGAACTGCTTGCGGATCTTGGCGTACTCCGTCGCCAGGCGCAGGGCCGCATCCGCCGCCCCCACCATCTCGGCCGCGAGCACCACGGTGGCTGCGTCGAGAACTTTCGCCAGGGCCGGCCAGGCGCCGCCCGCCGGGCCGAGGCGGTCGGCCTCCGGTACGGTCACGCCTTCGAGAACGACTTCGGCGGCGCGCGAGGTCTGGTCGATGAGCTTCAGCGGTGTCGTCCTCACGCCGGCGGCGTCGGCTGCAACTGCAAAGAGGCTCACGCCGGCGTTCTCCCGGACTGCGACCAGCAGGAGGCCGGCCGCCTGTCCCCAAGGCACGAACATCTTCCTGCCGCCGATCACGATGCCGGAGCCCGAGAGCGCGGCCTCGGCCTGAATGCCCCTCTCCGAGAGGTCGTCGCTCTCCTCGAGCACGGCCACGGTGGCCAGCAGTTCCCCGGCCGCGATGCGCGGCAGCCACTTCTCCTTCTGTTCGTCGGAGCCGAGAGCCGCGATGGCCCGGGCGGCCACGGCCCCCGCGAGCAGCGGGGAGGGGAACAGGCTGCGGCCGGTTTCCTCGGCCAGCACCACGAGGTCTTCCCAGGCCAGCCCCAGCCCGCCGTACTCCTCCGCGATGGTGAGGCCCTGCCAGCCGAGCCCGGCCGTCTTCGTCCAGAGCCCCTCGTCGTAGGCATCCTTCGATGCCATCACGGTGCGCACCCTGTCCAGGGGACACTCGGCGTCGAGAAAGCGGCGGACCCCTGCTTTCAACTGTTCCTGGTCGGCGCTGAATCCGAATTCCATGGGCCGGGGTCTTTCCACGCACCTTTACTATTTGCAAGACCCTGCATATAAGCCCCGCCATCCCGGGCGCGCGCGGCGCGCGACCCCATTCCACGGAGGATCCTCGCACATGGCAGATTTCGGATTGAAGGGCCGCACGGCGGTCATCACGGGCGCAGGCGGCGGACTCGGACGCACCCACGCGCTTCTGTTCGCCAAGCACGGCGCCAACGTCGTCGTCAACGATCTCGGCGGCAGCCACGACGGCAGCGGCAAGGGCTCGGAGATGGCCGACAAGGTCGTGGCGGAGATCAAGGCCGCCGGCGGCAACGCGGTGGCCAACTACGACTCGGTGTCCACCGAGGCCGGCGCCAACGGCATCGTCAAGACCGCCGTCGAGACCTTCGGCAAGATCGACATCCTGGTGAACAACGCCGGCATCCTGCGCGACAAGTCCTTCGCCAAGATGACCGACGCCGACTGGGACCTCGTCTTCGCCGTGCACATGAAGGGCGCCTACTACTGCACCAAGGCGGCCTGGGAGCCGATGCGCGAGCAGAAGTACGGCCGCATCGTGCTCACCTCGTCGGCCTCGGGCATCTACGGCAACTTCGGGCAGACCAACTACTCGGCCGCCAAGATGGGCCTCGTCGGCCTCGGCCAGACCCTGGCCCTCGAGGGCGAGAAGCACAACATCCGCGTCAACATGATCGCCCCGGTGGCGGCCAGCCGCATGACCGAGTCGCTGATGCCGGCCTTCGTGCTGGAGAAGCTCAAGCCCGAGTGCGTCTCGCCCCTGGTCGTCTATCTCTGCTCGGAGAACATCGACGTCAGCGGAGAGCTCTACGAAGTGGGCGCGGGCGCCGTTTCGCGCATCGAGTCGCTGCGCAGCAAGGGCCTCGCGATGAACCCCGACGAGATCTCCGTCGAGGCCGTGGCCGCCGCCTGGCAGCAGATCAACGACATGACCGACGCGCAGATCCTGCGCTCGATCGCCGAATCCACCCAGGCCACCCTGGCCCACTGCATGAGCTGACGGCGAGTTCCGGGACGATGCCGCGCCGGCGGCGTCGTCCCGGCCTCTCCGGACCGGCAATCCGCGCGTGCCTCCACGGCCGTGCCCCCTGATCCGGCCGGAGTCCGGTTCGGCCGTCGCCAGCCGGCGGCCGCGCCCCTCCGGCGCCAACAACCCCCGGGCCCGGCCCGGACCAAGATGGGAGCAGCACCATGTCGATCGACGTTCAGAAGGTCCTCGGACAGGAACTCGCCGCGATGCCCTTCGAGTGGAAGGAACGCGACATCATTCTCTACGCGCTCGGGCTCGGCGTGGGCGTCGGCGAGGTGCCGACCAGCGAAGGCGTGCTTCGCTACACCTACGAGAACCAGCTCAAGGCGATTCCCACCTACGGTGTGGTGCCGGCCTTCCCGGCCCTCACCGGCGTGCTCTCGGTGCCCGGCTTCGAGATCAACCCGATGATGATCCTGCACGGCGAGCAGTACACCGAGGTGCTCTGCAAGGAAGTGCCGACGCGCGCCGACACGCTGACCAGCGCGAAGGTCACGGGCATCTACGACAAGGGCAAGGGCGCCCTGGTCACTCTCGAAGCCGTCACGAGCATCAAGGGCGGCGAGGACCTCTTCAAGAACGAGTTCGGGATCTTCGTGCGCGGCGAGGGCGGCTTCGGCGGCCCCTCGGGTCCGGCGCCGGGCAACGACGCGCCCTCGCGCGAACCGGACGAGGTGCGCGAGTATCCGACCATGCCCCACCAGGCCATCCTCTACCGCCTGAGCGGGGACTATAACCCCCTGCATATCGATCCCCAGTTCGCGGCCTTCGGCGGCTTCGATCGCCCCATCCTCCACGGCCTGTGCACTTACGGGAACGTGGGCCGCGGCGTCATCGACGCGTGCTGCGACGGCGACCCCACGCGCTTCAAGTCCATCAAGGCCCGCTTTTCGGCGCCGGTGATGCCGGGCGAGACCATCGTGGTGAAGATGTGGAAGGAGTCCGCGACCGACGTCCTTTGCGAGGCGTCCGTCAAGGAAAGGGGCCTCGCCGTCGTCAAGAACGCGCGCGTGGTCCTGCGCTGAGAAGGGGCCGGATGGCCAAGGCGGAATCCCCGGAAGCGGGCGCTCGCGCCCGCAAGGCGAAAAGCGCTGCGACGGCCAGGAAGGCCGTCGCAGCGCCGCGCCGCCTCGGCGAAGCCAAGACCCCCGCCGAGCCAGCGGCCAAACCTGCGCGGCGTCGCAACCGCGAACAGACCATCCACGACATTCTCGACGCCGCCGAGGTCCTGCTGGACCGCAAGGGGCCCGACGGCTTCGGCCTGGCCGAACTGGGGCGCGACGCGGGCGTTTCCTTCGGCCTCATCCACCATTATTTCGGCGGCAAGGAAGGCCTGCTGAGGGCCGTGCTGCGGAGGAACCTGAGGCAACTCGGACGCGAGATCCGCCGCATCCAGGAAACCGGCGAGTTCTGGGATCCCCATGCGCCGGCCGTGGTCATGGTCTTCGACACCTACCTGAACAAGCCGGGCTTCGCCCGTCTCATGGCCTGGGGCCTCCTCAAGGGCCTCCTCGGCGCCGAGGACGTCTCGCTCGAGGTGCAGCGGGACCGGGAAGCCCTCGACACGATGGTGGACCGGCTGAGGGACGGCATGGCCGGTGCGAGCCGCATCGAGGCCGCGGGCCTGACCACCCTGCTGACCAGCGCCGTCCTCGGGTTCAACCTGCTGCGGCCCCTGCTCGTCCAGACCCGGGGCTGGAACAGCCACTCCGACGAGATCGTCCGCGAGCAGTTGGTGCGCGCGATGATCTCCATCGCGAGGCCGAAACCCGACCGGACCTGATCCCGAGCCGCCCCGCCGAATTGCCGACCGGCGGACCGGATGGTAAGACCGTACCCGGGGTCGGGCGAATCCTCGCGCACCGCGCTGCCCGCCCGACCGTCAATATTCATGGAGGGACCGATGAAGAAGAAGATGTTGCTGCTGAGTTCGTCGCTGCTCGGGATGGCCCTGTGCGCCGCGGTCGCGGCCGAGGCGGCCGACGAGGCCGTCGTCGAGGACGCTCCCACGAACGCGGCGGCCATTGCAGCCTCCGACGCCGCCGCTGCCGCCCCTGCGGACGACGGCGCCAAGCTCCGTGGCTTCTATGTGGGCGGCACCATCGGCGGAAGCTTCTTCGAGAACCCGTCCAAGGGTTCGCGGATTTTCAACAGCGACACCGGCGACAGCAACGGCGACGGCCGCAGCGACGCCTTCACGCCCGACGGTTTCAGCGAAGACTCCAACTTCATGTGGAGCACCTTCATCGGCTACCGCCTCTCCGACTGGCTCGGGGCCGAGGTGGGCTGGACCGACATCGGCGGCTTCAGCGCCAGGGACATCAACCAGCCTGGCGACGGGACTCCCGTCCACAACGACAGCGTCAGCGTCAACGTGGACGGCCTCGAGGCGCGCCTGCGCGGCTGGATCCCCCTCGGCGTGGACTGGGTCTCCGGAATCGGCGGCCTCGGCATCTTCGTGTTCTCCAGCCATCCGCCCAAGTTCTGCAACGGGCCGGACACGGGCGCCTGCAGCAAGGGCCCCGGCCGCTTCGCGCGCGTTCCCCCCGCCCTCGATCCCCGCAACGACAGCGGCCAGGCCTTCACGATCAGCGCCGGCCTCCAGTTCAAGGTGGCCGAGAACGTGCTGATCCGCACCGAGTACCAGCACTTCTTCGAGGTCCTGGACCAGGGCGTGGACATGGTGACGGCCAGCGTCGTCATCGGCTTCTACGACTTCTTCGGCCAGGGTCGGGCAAGCGGCGGCGACAGTTTCGGGGACGTCCAGATCGAGTGACGCTGCGGACAGCAGCGACGAAGAAGAAGCCCCGGGACGGAAACGTCCCGGGGCTTCTTTCATGGTGCATCACCGGGATGCCGGCGCACAAAAAGGGGGCCTCCTTGCGGAGGCCCCCTTCGAGTCCGGGCGACTGGTCCGGAGACCGATCAGCGGTTGGGATCGTGGACGGCGCGAACGACGGCCAGCTTTCCCGTGTACTTGTTCTGGTTGAACGTCACCACGCCGAGACCCTTGTAGACGAACTCGGTGCGATGGGTGTCCGGCGCGAAGGCCCCGTAGCCGGGGATCCACTGTTTGCCGCTCTGGTAGCTCTGCTGCGTGGTCGGCGGGCCGAGGATCTCGCGAACCTGGGCCTCGCTCATGCCGCGCTCGATCTTCGCCAGAAGCGAATCGGCCGGCGGCGGCGGGTACTTCTTGGCCTGGGCTTCTTCCTTGGCCGCGATCTTTTCGGCCCGGATCTCTTCCTTGGTCTTGCCGTCGGCAGCCGGCTTGCTCGCCGAGCAGGCGGCGAACGCAAGCGTCATGAGGACGGCAACGGAAATTCTGGCTACGGAAACGTTCATGTCAGTGGGATCCTCCCCCTTCGAGATGGGCCTCTATAGCAAAGCCGCCATTCGGTGCCAGTGCGACCGTGCCAAAGAGAAAGGCCCGGACCGCTGCTGCGGTCCGGGCCTTTCCTTCGATCGTCGTGGGCACCCGGGCGGTGCCGGTCTCAGACTCCCGGGCAGTCGAGCGCGATGCCGAGCCCGATCTGCCAGTCCGGCGCCTCGGTGATGCCGATGCCGAGGCTGGGACGCAGGATCAGCTCCATCTCGCCGATGGGGAAGCTGACGTCCACGCCGGGGTAGAAGTTGACCGGATCCGCGCCGCTATCCACGAAGTGGTTGTGGGTGAGTTCCCCGCGAACCACGACGTTGTCGGACACCGGGTAGAGTACCGCGAGGTTCGAGTCCACGTTGTCGTACACGTCGTCCCCGAGCACCTCGTGCGCGGTGTAGACGTTGTATCCGACGCTACCGCGGATGTGGGCCTGGCCGGCGATGGCGCCGAACGTCAGGTAGGGCTCGAAGCCGTACTCGGAAGTCCCCATGCCATCGTTACCCGTGGGGAACGACACGATGAGGCCACCGCCGAGGTTGAAGTGCTCCGTACGCAGCGGGATCACCTTACCCCACAGCCTCATGTCACCGAAGTCGTCGGCCGAGCCGATGCTGTCCTGGTGCACGTAGAGGTAGGGCGGCAGGAAGATACCCACCTCGAACAGCTCGGTGCCGTAGGAGATGTAGCCGTAGGTATTGGTCGCCTCCACGTCGCCGACGTTCGAGGGGTGGTACTCAGCGGCGTAAACCGTACCGATTTCCGCGCGAAGACCCCGCGTCGTTTCCGCATCCGTGAGGAATCCGGCCCACTTGCGCATCACCCTCTCCGGCTCGGGCTCGGGCGCCGGAGCCGCGGGTGCGGGTGCCGGAATCTCTTCGGGCTGCTCCGGTTCGCCGTAAGCCCCCGCAAACGCCATCGAAGCTGCGCCCAGCACCGCGGACGCGATCACAACAGAGTAAAATCCTTTCTTCATCGACATGCCTCCTGAAAAGCTTCCTGCTTCAACACCGGTACTGCGCGGAATGTCGCATTCCGGCCACGACAGTCAAGCCACCCTCGCCGGGTTCTCCCGTCGCCCCCGTCGCGTCACCTTAGCAGCTTTCGCGACGCACCACCGCATCCCGCGGTGAAGATTGACGGGGAACTTTCCCCGCCATGAGACCTCCGTCACCCTTTTCCATGGGCCTCGATTCCGCAACTCCCCACCGGCCGGGCCGAGGCCCCTCGAGGCCGTGGCCGTATCCACCCCGGTTTCGGCCTGGGATCCCGCTGGATCCGTCCCTCCGCAAACCCGGCTGCAGGGTCCCTGTGCTCCGAACCGTGGCCGGGGCGCGACCCGGCCAACGAGCCGTCCCCCTGGGGCCGAGCCCTCCGACGGCCCTCAGTAAAATCGGTACATCACCCCGAAACGGAGGGGGATGGCGTCGTAATTCGAGACCCCGCTGGTCGGCAGATAGTAGCCGACGCTCGTGGTCAGGGCCCAGTTGCGGGTGATGTAGACGTCGAGGCCCGCGTCGAAAAGCATCGCGATGCCGTCGTCGTCTTCGGCCGGCGCGCGGCTGTCTTCCACCGAGGACCAGCCCAACCCGACCCCGAGGAAGGGCTGGACGATGCCTTGGAAGGGGTAGAATATGCCGCCGAGGCCGATCAGCCAGATGTCGGAGTCGCCCGTGGAATGGTTGAATCCCACGTACTGCTCCCAGTCGATTTCAAGGGCGAAATACCCGTTGAAACGATAGCCGCCCCTCAGATTGTAGCCCCAGCTACCGTCCGGGCTTTGCTTGCCGTCCCCGAAGTTCTCGAAGGCGTAGATCGCGGCACCGGCCAGGTAGGGCCCGGAGCGGCCGTACTCGCCCTCCTCCGCCGAAGCGCACGTGGCCCAACCCACCAGCACGGCGGCCGAAACTGTAGATGCAAATCGTGTCCACGACATGCGTGCAATCCTCCATCACCGGAATTCGAACTGGAGTCGAGGGTCAGGCCCTTGCCCGCCGCCGCCGCCACTCTTTCTCGCCGCCGGGAATCCCCAAGGGCGACGCCTGACCGAACTATATTCGCGCCCTGCCAAGGGCGCAACGAAGCCCGGCTCCCTCGTCGCGTATGGAGCCACCGGCCCGCGTCCTTCGATATGGTTCAGCGACGGTCTGGCCAGCCGGTGGTCCTCGGGCCGGTCACCACCAGACTTCGTCGTGCACGAAGTCTGGATTGGAACGTCCGGCGCAGGTGAGCGGCGAGCCGTTCTGCCCCGCGCGTCCCGCCTTCGCCGTCAACTCGTAGAAATCGGCCTCGAGTTCGTCGTGGGCCGCCGGCATGGCGATCACATGGTAGGTGGACTGGGCCTTGCCTTCCTTGAAGTAAACGATGGTGCCGTCCGCGGCGAGGGTGTCGAGGTAGCGCTGGAGGCGACGCTGCCTGTCCGCCGACATGTCGCGCCGAGGAATGTCGAAGGCGAGGCCGAACACATGGGTGGGCGGGACGCCGGCGCGAATGGTGTTGGCGTTCACGTTGCTGGCCATCAGCTTCTTCTGGTAGGTCCAGGGCCTCACGAGGCTGTTGACTTGCAGGGGCGTGAAGCCCGGCCCTTCGGCTTCGCGAAGGTGGGCGGCGATCCGGTAGAGCAGTCCGGCGCAGGGCTTGGCCAGTCGGTAGAGCTTGGAGCGCCGCGTGAGGTCGCGCTCCTTCTCGCCCACCGGCGAGTTGCCGGTCTTTCGAATGGAAACTCCGAGGCCGACGGGGTCGTCGGGCACGTCCACCAGCCAGCCTCTCTCGCAGGCGGCGTCCAGATCGTCGTAGTCCTCCATCCAGAGGCGATCGACCAGGTCCTTCGTGAAGATGCGGGCGAGGTGATCCTTCTTCGATTCGTCTTCGCGGGGGCGAGCGTGCTCCAGCGACAGGGAGCCGGCCGAGGTCGAGCGACTGGCCAGCTGCTGCTCCCCGGCCGCCCGGGCATCTCGCGTCCAACCCGAAGTGAGGGCGAGAACCGCAAACAATGACCCGACCAGGACTTTCATCCGCCTCTCCCCCACGCGCACATCATCACATGCCTTCTGCACGACGACCGAGTGTACCTCCCGCGAAGCGTTTCGCAACGCATTCCGCCGCGACCTCGACCGCCAGCCGCGTCCTCGCCGTCTCCATCCGGGGTCTTCTCGACGGGCCCGCGCTGCGATTGGGCGTCGCACCCTGCCCGCGATAGAGGTTCGTCTCCATGGCCGCCAGGGTCCTGCAGGCGATCGGCGAGATCGCCCTCCACCTTCCCGAAGTCCGGCGCGACCCTCTCGGGGCCCTCGACCTGCTGACGCCGGATCGCAGCGCCCCTGTCCTGCGCGACCTGGCCTACGGCAGCGAGGACGGACAGAGGCTCGACCTCTACCTGCCGCAGACGCCCGCTCGAGGAGCGCCGAAGTCGGCGGTGCTGTTTTTCCACGGCGGAAGGTGGAGCTACGGCCGCAAGGAAGAATACCGCTTCGTCGCCGAGGCTTTCGGCGCACTCGGCCATGCGGTAGCGGTGTGCGACTACCGCAAGTACCCGGTCGTGCGCTTCCCCGCCTTCGTCGAGGACGCCGCCGCGGCCGTCGCCTGGGCCCTCGCCAACCTGCCCGGCCACGGGATCGACCCTCGCCTGGTGTTCGCCATGGGGCATTCGGCCGGCGCCCACATGGCGTCACTGGCCACGATGGATCGGCGCTACGGCGCCCGTCACGGCATCGACCCCGATCGGGTGGCCGGCCTGGTACTGATGTCGGGGCCCTTCGACTTTTATCCGATCCGCGGCGCGGACCTGAGGGACATCTTCGGCCCGGAGGAAGGGCACGCCGACACCCAGCCGCTGCGCTTCGTGCGGCGCGGCCTGCCCCCCATGCTCTTCCTCCACGGCCGGCGCGATCGGACGGTGCGCCCCGTGAGCAGCGCCCGCATGGCCAGCGCCGTGCGCGAACACGGGGGCGACGCCAGAACCGTCTTTTACGACTTCCTCACCCACACCAGCATCCTCGGGGGTCTTTCCCACCGCGTCGGCTTCCTGCTGGCCCCGATCCTCGACGACATCTCCCGCTTCCTCACCCGCCGCATCACCGAACTCACCTCCCCCGAAAAACCCCCTTCGGACGATCGGGACTAAAAAACTCCCGACAGCGTCCCGCCAGGCTGCGGAGAGTGGTCCATAGGCGAGGCGGCGGGCAACCGGTCCAGAATCAACGCCCCGCCAGGCCAACGAAGCAGATGGGCCCTTTCCGCAGCCTGAAGGTCAGGTGCGGAGCCAGTCGGAGGAGGGGGCTTCGGCCAGCACGATCCAGGAACGGGAGAACATCCCGCCCACCCTGGCGAAGCCCCGGATGCCGAGGCCGACGCGACGGAACTCGTCCTCGATCTCGGGGCTGGACAGGTGGTTGCGCGGGAAGCGGGCCTCCAGGCCGAGGCTCTGGCGGACGCGCTGCCAGGCGAAGGCCACCCCTTCGGTGTGGGCGTACTGGACGATGACCCAGCGGCTGCTCACGCGCCGCATCTCCCTCAGCGCCTTCAGGCGACCGCTGCGTTTCACGTAGGGCATGAACTCGAGAGAGAGGACCAGGTCGAAGGATTGAGTCGGGAACGGCAGGGCGCCGGCATCCCCGCAGACCATCGCGACGCGCTCCGGGGACGCCGAGGGGCCGGCCGAGTTCCTGGCGTTGGCGAGTTGGTCCCTCTGGACGTCGAGGGCAACGGTGACGGGGGCCTTCTTCTCGGCCAGCAGGGAGAGCCAGCGGCCGTTTCCGGCCCCGACGTCCAGGATGGAACGCACCTCTCCGGTCGCGCGCAGGGCCTTTTCCATGGCCCGACGCTCGTCCCCCCCGACGCCGCGATTCTGTCCCTCTCCCGGCCGCAAAATGACACCTTGCCTTGCCCTGACGGGCCGGCGACCGCTGCGTGCTGATCGTCCCCGGTCAACCTTCGAATGAAAGATTCGCGCCTAAGTACCAAGCGAGCGCGCCTGGAGTCAATCCTGGTTCTTGTCTGCGCTGCGCTCCTCGAGGCCCATCATCCGGGCGAGGATCAACTTCATCACCTCGTTGGATCCGGCGTAGATCGGCATCGCGCGGACGTCGACGTAGTCGCGGCAGACCGGGTACTCCGACATGTACCCGTAGCCCCCGTGCAGCTGGACCGCGTCGTAGGCCACCCGGTTCGCCAGGTCGCTCGACCACCATTTGGCCATCGACACGCGCCGAGTGATGTCCTCGCCCGCCTCGAACTCGTCGATGATGGCGTCGAGGAACGTGCGCCCGATTTCCACCTCGGTGGCCATCTCCACCAGCTTGAAGGCGTTGTGCTGGAAGGAGCCGATGGCCTTGCCGAAGGCCTTGCGCTCCTTCACGTAGGGCAGAGTCTTGGCGAGGATCTGCTCGGCCGCCACCTGGGCGGCGATGGCGATCATCAGCCTCTCGCGCTGGAGGTTCTCCATCATGTAGCGGAAACCCTGTCCGGCACTGCCGAGAAGGTTGGCCGCCGGCACGCGGCAGTCCTCGAAAAACAGCTCGGCGGTGTCCTGGATGTGCTGTCCCATCTTTTCGAGGGGACGCGCCTTGAGGAACCCCGGGGTTCCGGTTTCGACCGCGATCAGGCTGACCCCGGCGTGGGCGGGACGCGCGCCGGCATCGGTGCGGCAGGCCAGGATGATGAGGTCGCAGTCGACGCCGTTCGAGATGAAGGTCTTCTGGCCGTTGATGATCCAGCTGTCGCCGTCGCGCACGGCCGTGGTCTTCAGGTTGGCCAGGTCGGAGCCCACGGCCGGCTCGGTCATGCCGATGGCCGTCAGGATCTCCCCGCTGGCGCAGCCCGGCAGCCAGCGCCGCTTCTGCTCGTCGCCGGCCAGCTGCTCCAGGTAGGGCACGACGATGTCCGAATGCACGGATACGCCGGTCTGCAGGCCCATGAACCCGGTGCGCCCGAGTTCCTCGCAGATGACCACGGAAAAGCCGAAACCGGCTTCGCTCCCACCGAAGGATTCGGGAAGCCACGGGCAGAGGAAACCGCCGCGGCCCATTGCCTTCCAGAATTCGCGCGGCGTGCGTCGCTGCTTTTCCCATTCGGTAAGGTGGGGGACCACCTCACGCGCGAGGAAGGCACGAAACGACGTCCGGAAGGATTCCACGTCCGGCGTGCGCCACGAGGCCGTCGGCATCACCGGCCCCCGCGACGGGCCGCCCGGCCGCAGCCGGACGGAACAAAGGCATCGCCGCTCACGGTTGGGCGTGGGTCGTGGATCATCGCGCGCTTTTCTCCTGCATGGGGATGGGCGAAGCTGGCCGCCGCAGCGGAGACTCCTAGGCGAGCCGTCGGCGCAAGACAATCGCCGGCCCAAGGATAAGGAAGCATGAACATCAACGGAGAGCCCGTCCATGTCGGCCGCGATTTCGGCGGGCGCGACCTCGTTCTCGACTCCGACCTGGTCCGGCACTACCTGAAGGCCCTCGGACAGGAGTCGCCCCTGTACCGCGATTTCGCCCCGGCCTTGCTGCTGCACTCGGAGTGCTACCGGGACCTGCAGTGGTACCTCGCCAACATCTGGGGGAACCTGCACGCTCGCCAGGAGTGGGAACTGTTCGCCGCCGTGCCCGTCGGTGCGGCCGTCCGTACCAGGGGCTTCATTCGCGAACGCTACCGCAAGCGGGGCCGTGATTACGTGGTGAAGGAAACCTGGGTCCAGGACGCGAGCGGCCGCCTCCTGAACCGCGGGATCACCCACCAAAGCTTTCTCGTTCCGCCCGATCCCGGCCAGGCCCAGGCCGGGCTGGCGGTGGACAAGGACAGGGAGAAGCGCAGCGACCGCAGCGTCGAGGCCGGAACCCGCGGGGGCAAGGCCCTGGAGCCGATCTCCCTGAAGGTCACCGAGGAGGTCTGCATGGCCTTCTCGGGTCCCACCGAGAACTACCACACCAACCGGGAAGCGGCCCGGGCCCTCGGCTTCCCGGACATCGTGGTGCAGGGGATGCTGCCCGTGTGCCTGGCAGCGGAACTCCTGACCCGCGATTTCGGCCACGGCTTCCTCGCCGGCGGCAAGATGGACCTCAAACTCGTCAACGTCCTGTGGGCCGACGAGACGGTCGAGGCCAGGGCCGAAGAAACCTCCGAAACCCCCGAGGCGGGGCGCACCCGGGTCCGTTTCGACATCTGGGTGCAGAAACCCGACGGAACCAAGGTCGCGGTGGGAACCGCGAGCGCCCTGCGCTGACGCGAAGCCGTGCCGGTGCGGAGCCGGCAGCTTTCTGCATTGACTGTGCAAGGTCTGGCGAATAATTTGCCGGCCAAGAGCCCGTTTCAGGGCCGGGGGATTTTCATGAAATTCGTCACGAACATTGGAAGAACGAACGGCGGACGCATCCTTCTCTCGACAGCCGCCGCGGCCCTGCTCGCGACGACGGCCGCCGCCCACGACGGCGATCACTGGCCGCTCACCGGCGACCAGCTGAAGATGAAGTCGTCGCTCAGCGGCCAGTCCAACAAGTTCCTCTTCAAGACCAAGGGCCAGGTCAACATCAACGCGGTCAGCATCGCCCAGGATCCCACCGCGGACGGCGCTACGCTGATGGTCCGCGGCACCGGCGCTTTCGCTGCCAACTCCGGCATCGTCCACCTCAACGCCTCGCGCTGGTCGCCGATCGGGCCGGACGACGCCCCCACCGGTTGGAAGTTCAAGGGCGACGGCTTCTTCACCGACGGCGTCTCCAAGGTCCAGATCAAGACCGGCAAGACCAGCGGTTCGCTGAAGATCCAGGCCAAGGGGCCCTACTGGCCTCTGGACATCCTCGGCCCCCAGGATTCCATCGAGATCGTTCTCTCCATCGGTGGGTTCGCGTTCTGTGCGGAGTTCTCCCCTGCCCGCCTGGCCGAGTTCAGCGTGAACGATGTCGGCCAGGTTACCGCCAAGGCCACCCAGGCTCCCGGCGGCTGCCCCGACGTTTGCGGCAACGGCATTCTCGAGGACGGCGAACAGTGCGACGACGCCAACTTCGTTGACACCGACACCTGCTCGAATTCCTGCCTCGGCTGCAACCCCGCCGACGCCGAGTTCGACACCACGTTCGAAGGAATCCAGGAGTTGATCTTCGACAACCCCGTGTACGACTGCACCAACGACATCTGCCACGGCGCGGGCGCCGAGGCCGGCCTCGACCTGCGCGCCGGCAACTCCTACGCCGACCTGGTGGGCGTCGATTCGTCGATCCAGCCGAGCACCAAGAGGGTGTTCCCGGGCGACCAGGATCTGTCGATGCTCTACCTGAAGATCGCGAAGAAGACGCTGGGAACCGCCGGCGTCCCCGGCACGGCCATGCCGCCGAACAGCGCAACCGTCACCGAGGAACACCTCGAGGCGTTGCGACTGTGGATCCGCGGCGGCGCGCCCGAGAATGGAGTCGTGGCCGGAACGGCCCAACTCCTCGGCAGCTGCCTGCCCGAGCCGACGCCCCTCGACATTCCCCAGCCGCCGATTCCCGATCCTACGGTGGGCACCCAGTTCCCCATGCCGGGCTACAACCTGGTGAGCCAGACCGAGATCGAGGGCTGCGTCGCCAGCTACTACGACGTTTCTGCAACCGTCCCCGCCAACATGAAGGTCCCGTGTCCCGGAGCCTTCCCCGGCACCAACGACGGCGACGAGTGCTTCTCGTACAACGGCAACGAACTCTTCCAGGACGCCCAGTCCCACCACTCGATCGTGCAGATCTACACAGGCGCCCACGACCAGACCGATCCCGGGTGGGGATCGTGGCGCTGCTACGGCGGCCCGACGCCCGACGCCGCCTGTGACCCGACGGCAGCCGACCCCTGCGACGGCGCCAACGGCGGCGTGTGCGGCAGCGCCTTCCACCACGGCGTGGCCTGCGTTGCCACCTCAGCCGGCAGCTGGGGACCCGCCGATTTCAACGCGACCACCACGCCCCAGTTCTCGGGTTCCCAGGAATCGACGGCGAGCCTGTCCTTCCCGAACGGGGTCTACAACGTTCTTCCCCTCAAGGGCTTGATCGTGTGGAACTCCCACGCCTTCAACCTCACGAGCCAGGACACGGCCATGGAGGCGTGGATCAACATCGCCTACACCGACCAGAGGACCTGGCCGGCGATCGGGCTCTTCAACAACAACTGGATCTTCACGCAGAACGTGCCGCCCTTCCAGCAGCGTGAGTACTGCGCCACCCACACGTTCGACGAAGGGACCAGGCTCTTCCAGCTGTCGTCGCACACGCACAAGCGCGGAATCCGCTGGCGCTACTACAGCCCTCCTCAGACCGCCTGCAGCGCGCCGGGCGGCTCGACGAACCCTGCCTGCCTGCCCGGCAACGCCGACGACATCTTCTACGAGAGCTACGACTACAGCGACCCTCTCGTCCTCGACTCGGACCCGCCCATCCACTTCACCGGAACGCCGGCCAACCGGACGATCAAGTTCTGCGCCTTGTACGACAATGGCTTCACCAACGCCGACAAGGTGAAAACGAAGTCCGGCTCGCCGACGCCGACCGGCAACCTGATCTTCGGCGGCCCCTGCTCCGCTAGCGAGACCGCCTGCATGGGCGGCATCAACAAGGGAGCGCTCTGCAACGGCAGCGACGCCAACTGCCCGGGATCGACCTGCGACGCCTGCCCGCTGCGCGGCGGAGTGACGACCGAGGACGAGATGTACATCGCGATCGGGACCTACTACATCGATCCGTGAGCCGCCGTCGCGGCTGAACGCAAAAAGGGCCGGATCCGCGAGGATCCGGCCCTTTTTCTTTGCGGGGAAACTGCTTCAGCCCCGCGCCGCCGCCATCACCAGCGCGGTGACGTGCCCCGGCGTGAGCACTTCGGTATTGAGCACCAGGTCGTAGTGCGTCGGAAGCTCCTGCCTCAGGTTGTAGAAGGTCCGGAAGTAGTTGTCGCGGCCCGCGTCCGACTCGGCGATGGCCGCGGTCGCGTCGGCCGGAGTCAGCAGCTTCACTTCCGCAAGGCGTTCGGCGCGAACTTCCGCCGGGGCCGTGATCAGCACGCGCAGCACGCCCGGCTTGCCGGCCAGCGCGTGGGAGGCCGCGTGGGCGCCGATCACCGCCTGGCCGTTCCTGGCCACCTCGACGATGGCCGCGCGGATGAGGATGCGCAGGTCCTCGTTGAGGCCGCCGGTGGCGGCCGCGTAGGACAGGGGGTCGCCGACCATGCCGCTGGCCACCGCCACGCTGCCGCCGAGGGCGGTGGCAGCGGCAATCGCATCGAAGAGGCGGGTGAGGAAGGGCTGCTTGCGCTCGGCGGCCGCAACCACGGCCGGATCCAGATTCGCCGTGCGCGAGGCCCTCAGGATGATTTCCTCATCGACGAAGCGGAAACCGAGGCCGAGGGCGACCGCGCGGGCAATGTCCTCGCCGCCGGACTCCTGGGTGTGAGAGATGCAAACGACGCCGAATGCCATGGATTGGTCCTCCACGGTCGTGTTAGCCGAAAACCCGGGACAGGTACAGGTTTTCGCTCCGCGAAAACCTGTACCTGTCCCGGGTTTTCTAGAGGGGCGCGCGCAGGAGGATTTCCTGGACGACCGAGCAGCACAGGCGGCCGCTGCGGTCGAAGATGATGCCGCGGGCCAGGCCGCGGGCGCTCTCGGCCGCCGGCGAGTCCTCCACGTAGAGCCACCAGTCGTCCACCTTCAGGTCGCGGTGGAACCACATGGCGTGGTCGAGGCTGGCCGCCATCACGCCGCGGTCGCTCCAGTGCACGCCGTGGGGGCGCATCACCGTCTCGGTGAGCGTGTAGTCGGAGGCGTAGACCAGCACGCAGGTGTGCAGCAGGCGGTCGTCGGGCACGACGCCGTCGGCGCGCATCCAGATCATCGAGCGCGAGTCGGCGCCCTTGTGCGGCTTCCAGCCCGGAGGGTCGCACCAGCGGATGTCGATGGCGCGGGGCTCGACGGCCTGGGGAGGCATGCGGCGACCGAAACCCGCCAGGCGCTCCGACATGGTCGGCAGCGACTCGGGGTCGGGCGCGTCCGGCATCTCGAGCCCGTGCACCAGGCCCGGCTCCTCCACCTGGAAGGAAGCCTGGAGGTTGAAGATGGCTTCGCCGTGCTGCACGGCCACCACGCGCCGCGTGGTGAAGGACTTCCCGTCGCGAATGCGGTCGACGAGGTAGAGGATGGGCACCTTCATGTCGCCCGGCCTCAAAAAGTAGGAATGCAGGGAGTGGACGCGACGACCGGCGGGCACCGTGCGCGCGGCCGACATCAGCGCCTGGGCCGCTACCTGGCCGCCGAAGACGCGCAGGCGGTCCTCGTCGGGGTTGTGGCCGCGGAAGATGTTGACCTCGAGTTCCTCGACGTCGAGGAGGCGAAGGACCTCGTCCAGGAGAGGGTGGGCCAAAAGGGCGGTCTCCTCGAGGGAAACGCCTGCGGTGTCCGCCCGGCCGCGCCGGACGGACACCGCGAGGAGGTTACCAGGCCGTCGAGAACCCCGCGTCGGGGATGTCGAGGGCGCTGCGGTCGTTGGAGGCGATGGTCCGGCACTTGTCGAGCACGTTCGGCAGCACGAAGTTCGCGTAGAACTTGCCCGCCATCACCTTGCCCGCGTAGAAGTCGAACTCCTCCTGGCTCTGGCGATCGTCCTGGGTGCGCTCTTCTTCGGCGATCACCGCGGCTTCGAGCAGCAGGTGCCCGACGGTGACCTCGGCCATGGCCTCGAGGAAGGGCGAGCAGCACAGCGTCAGCTGGTCGAGCCGGGAGCTCATCATGTACTGCATCAGGTTGCCGCCGGCTTCCTGAAGGGCCTGGGCGGCCTCGCCGAGCAGTTTCACTTCCTTGCCGACGGCCGGGTCCTCCGAGTACCTCTCGACGAAACCGGTGAGGTCGCCGACGAAGTCGGCGAGGTCCTGGCCGTGGCGGCCGCGCAACTTGCGCACCACCAGGTCGAGGGCCTGGATGTGGTTGGTGCCCTCGTAGATCGAGAAGATCTTCGAGTCGCGCAGGTACTGCTCCACCGGGTTGTCCTGCACGTAGCCGGCGCCGCCGTACACCTGGATGGCCATCTCGCAGATGCGGAAGCCCTGGTCGGAGCAGTAGGCCTTGACGATGGGGGTGAGCAGGTCGACGCGGCCCTGGTAGAACTCAGCCTCGTCGTCCTTGCCCTCGGCGCGCAGCGCGCGGGCGAGATCCTCGTTGAAGGCGAGCTTCACGGCCAGGGCGCGCATGCCCTCGATCTTGGCCTTCATCTCCAGCAACAACCGGCGCACGTCCGAGTGCTCGATGATGGCCACGCGCGGGGCGTTGGGGTCCTTGAAGCGCTTGACGCTGGAGCCCTGCTTGCGCTCGCGCGCGTAGGTGAGGGCGTTGAGATACGCCGTGGACGCCACGGCCAGGCCCTGCACGCCCACCTCGATGCGCGCGCCGTTCATCATCTGGAACATCTGCTTCATGCCGACGTTCTCGGTGGCGCCGCAGAGGTAGCCGATGGTGTCGCCGCCCTCTCCGAAGTTGAGCACGGCCGTGGTCGAGGACTTGATGCCGAGCTTGTGCTCGATCGAGGCCGTCACCACGTTGTTGAACGAACCGACCGACCCGTCCTCGTTCACGTTGTACTTGGGGACCATGAACAGCGAGATGCCGCCGGTGCCCTGGGGCGCGCCTTCCACACGCGCGAGCACGAGGTGGACGATGTTCTCGCTGAGGTCCTGGTCGCCGCCGGAGATCCAGCACTTGGTGCCGGTGATCTTGTAGCGGTTGCCGTCGAGGCGCACGGCCTTCGTGAGCGCCGAGCCCACGTCGCTGCCGGCATGGGGTTCCGACAGGCACATGGTGCCCGCGAAGCGCCCGTCGAGCATGGGAGGCAGGAAGACCTCGCGGTCCTTCTCGAGCGCGAAGGTCGCGATCACTTCCGCGGCGCCGTGGGTGAGGCCCGGGTACATCGTGAAGGCGGTGTTGGCGCCCGACTGCAGTTCGGCGAGCGCCACGCCGATCGAGGACGGCCCCTGGAAGCCGCCGTGGTCGAGGGACAGGCGCCAGTTGGGCAGCCCCATCTCGTAGAGCTTGTTCCAGGCGTCCTTGTAGCCGGCCGGCGTCGTCACCTTGCCGTCTTCGAGGCGGCAGCCCTCGCGGTCGCCGGTGTGGCTGAGGGGGCCGATCACCTCGTTGCAGAAGCGGTAGGTCTGCGCGATCACCTGGTCGCATTCCTCGCGCGAGAGGTGCCCGAAAAAGTTCGATTTCGGGAAACGCTCCGCGTCGAAGAGCTGCTGGATCCTGATGTGCTCGTAGAGCGTGAACTGGATCGAGCGCAGGTCGGCCTTGAAAAAGTTGGTTCCGCCGTCGGCCATGGCCGATGGTCCTCCTTGGGTGCTTCGCTGCCGCGCCGCAGGCCGGGCTCCGGCCCCCCGACCGGGCCTGGAGGAGCCGAAATCGGGTGAGACGGCCCTCTCGGGCGCGGGCGGGGTCGATGGTGGTTCAGGCTGGATGTTCGATCAAACGATTTTACGCAGTGCGGCAGACCGTGGGGCCGGAGCCCCGCGCTGGTCAGCGCCCCCCGCCCCACCGCAGTCGCTGGGCGGGGCGCTTGGATCTCACCGCTCGCCAGCTCGCGGCTCGCCTCCCGCCCGGGCCAGGTCGCGGGTGATGTTCTTCTGGTGGCTCTCCAGGGTGCCGCCGCCGATCTCGTTCAGCTTGGCGTCGCGCAGGAAGCGCTCCACCTTGTACTCCCGGGTGTAGCCGTAGCCGCCCAGCACCTGCACCGCCGCGTCGGCCACGCGCTTGGCCATGGGGGCCGCGAAGAGCTTGGCGGCGTCGGTCCCGAGGCGGTTGCGCCGTCCCGGCCCCACGCGGGCGGCCTCCCGGTAGACCAGGCAGCGGGCGGCCTCGGCGTCGGCGAAGGACTCGCCGATGAAGCGCTGGATCTGCCCGAACTCGGCGATGGCCTTGCCGAAGGCCTTCCTCTGGCCCGCGTACTCCACCATTTCCGCCAGGCAGCGGTCGGCGATGCCGAGGCTGATGGCGGCCAGGCACAGGCGCTCGATCTCCAGGTTGCGCATCATGCAGGTGATGCCGCCGCCGTCCTCGCCGAGGCGGTTGGCCACCGGCACCTCGACGCCGTCGAAGATAAGCTCACACATCGTGGAGGCCCGCATGCCCATCTTCTTGATTGGCTCTCCGGTGGAGAAGCCGGGCATGCCGCGTTCGACCACGAAGGCCGTGATGCGCCCGTCCACCTTGGCGTAGGTGAGCACGCAACCGGCCTCGTAGCCGTTGGTGATGAAAATCTTGCGGCCGTGGAGCACGTAGGCGTCACCCTTTCTTTCGGCGGTGGACGACATGCCGAGCACATCGGTGCCTGCCCCGGGCTCGGTCATGCCCATGGCGCCGACGGTGTCGCCCGACAGCACGCCGGGCAGGAAGCGGCGGCGCTGCTCCTCGTCGGCGGCGTGGTAAAAGTTGTTCACGAAGAGGAGGTAATGGGCCAGGTAGGCCAGCGTGAAGCCGGGGTCGGCCTTGGCCAGTTCGTGGTGGGCGATCACGGCAGCCACCGCGTCCATGCCGGCGCCCCCGTGCTCCTCGGGAATGGTCAGGCCCAGCAGGCCGAGGTCGCCGCAGCGCTTCAACAGGGAAACGTTGAGGGTGCCGTCGGCGTCGTGCTCCTCGGCCTGGGGTTCGACTTCGGCCTCGGTAAAGCGGCGCACGGTCTCGCGCAGCATCGCGTGCTCGGGCGTGGGGGAAAACAGCAGGTCTTCGACGGAAGGGGCGGCGGCAGCGGTGGTCATGGCCGCGGTTTTTGCGTGCGCACGGCCGCGGCGCAAGCGGCGCCGCTTCCCTTCACCGCGCGGCGTCAGCCGTGCCCGCGGCTCTTGGCAGCGCGGGTCCGCACCGTCTGCGTGGCCTCGTCGGACAGGGAGGGCGGCGAATAGGTGATGCGCGATCCCGGCGGCACCGACTGCGTGAGCCACACGTTGCCGCCCACCACCGAGCCGCGGCCCACCACGGTCTCGCCGCCGAGGATGGTCGCACCCGCGTAGATCGTCACGTCGTCCTCGATGGTCGGGTGGCGCTTGCTGTTGCGGATCAGCTCGCCGCACTGGTCGCGCGGGATCGAAAGGGCGCCGAGGGTGACGCCCTGGTAGATCTTGACGCCGTCGCCGATCACCGTGGTTGAGCCGACCACCACGCCTGTGCCGTGGTCGATGAAGAAGCTGCGCCCGATCTTCGCGCCCGGATGGATGTCGATGCCGGTCTGGGTGTGGGCGTACTCGGACATGATGCGGGGGATCAGCGGCGTGCCGCGCACGTGGAACTCGCGCGCGATGCGATAGCAGGTGATGGCCTCGATGGCCGGGTAGCTGAAGACGATTTCCTCGAGGCTCTCGGCGGCGGGGTCGCCGTCGTAGGCCGCCTGCAGGTCTTCCTGGAGTTCGTCGCGAAGGCGCGGGATGGACTCCAGCATTGCGATCACGGTCGTTTCGCTCCAGTCCACGTCCTGCTGCTCGGGAGATCCGCCCTTCTTCCGTCGATAGACGACCGCCCGGGAGATCTGCTCCACCAGCAGCTCGAAGGCGTCGTAGATGTGGTCGGCAACGTAGTGGGGAAGGTTCTCCTCCGTGAGGTCGCGGGTGGCGTAGAAGCCCATGTAGATGACGTGCTTCAGGTGCTCGACGGCCTCGACCACCTTGCGCTGGTTGGGCAGCGCGGCGCTCTCCAGGCTGTCGATGCCGCGTCCCCCGCGGTAGCTGTCGGCCACCTGGCGCGCGATCTTCTCAAGTTGGACGTGACTGCCCGGACTGGTGCGAATCTTGGACATGGTCCTCTCTCCTCGCGCATCCCGGACGGGTCCGGGGGCGCCGGCCATGGGATCAGGGTGAGGTCGGCGCCGGCTGGCCGTCGGCGATCACGCGGAAGCGCAACTCGTTGTAACCGACCGGCTCCACTTCGATGCGCAGTTTTTCCACTTCGAGCACGTGGTTCCCGACGCCGAACTGCAGCGGCCTCTCGAAGGCCGGCCGGTCCGTGCTGTCGCGGCCGAACTCGCGATACGAGAACGTCATCAGCTCGCCGCGCACCGTGTCGCGCGTTCCCGTGAACACCAGGTCGAAGCTGAGGTAACCGGGCCCCATGAAGACGAAACGCTCGACGCTCTCGAAGGAGAACAGGGGCGAGTCCGAGGCCATTTTGACTTCCGGGTTGAGCTCCACGATGGGAACGCGGCCGAGGGAGGACCCGGCCGTTAACTCCTCGCGCCACACCACGTAGGAGTCGCGCCTCAGCCTGCCGGTGGGATCCACCAGCAGGAAAGTCTGGGACCTTCCGTTCGACGGCATCGCCACCGCGAAGTACTGCCCGTCAGGGAGCGTCACCGCCGCCACCACGTCGAACACGCTGCCCATCGCACCGCGCACCGCCTCGAGGGGCTCGCTGTCGCAGAGGGACGGCTGGCTGCCGCGCAGCCAGCGGCGCTTGCACATCTGCCCGAAGTCGCGCAGCGCCGTGGCCCGGCCCACCTTCTCGGTGATCGAATAGTTTTTGATGCTCACCACGGGTTCGCCGGCGCGGACCGTGTAGGTTTCCCCGAGGCGATAGCTGCGCGTGTAGATGTCCCGACGCACCGGCGCCAGGGGTTGCAGCACGACGGCGCCTTCGGGACCGACCACCACCGCCTTGACGCTCTGGTTCACCGAGCCCCCGAAGGTCCGCATCTCCGCGCATCCTGCTGCCAGGGCGAGTAGCGCAGCCAGGAAGAGGACGGTCGCGCGGGGGCGACGCGGTCGACGAGGTTCTCGGGCCAGGCTTCTCAAGAAGGATTCTCCGGCCGGAGCCTCACCGCGGCCCCGGCAGCGGCGCTGAAAGCGTCTTCCCCGGGGAACGATGTGTCTCGCGGACCGCGTTCCGTTATCGCGGGGCCCATGCCGGAGGTCAATCGTGGCCGGGGCCCGGCTAGCGGCCCGGGCCGAAGAGCCGAACCAGGCGACGGTGGCGGTTGGCGAACACCAGGCGGAACAGCGGCAGCTGCAGGCGGCCCGCCGGTGGCCACTTCGGCTCGAAGCGCAGCGAATCCCGCACCCGGCATCCGCTGCCGTCGCTTTCCACCACGCGCTCGTGCTCCCACAGCCGCTGGGTGAGCATCGGCGAACGCTCCAGGAAACGGCGCGGCGCCTCGAACTCCACGAACGTCAGGTCGTCGTAGTCAACGGGAAGAAAGCCGAGGGCGAAGATCCAGCTGCGAAAAACGCGACGGCCGGGCACGATGTCCGTGGCGTCGAGAGTCTCGACCGACGGCGGGGCGCTCATGCGGGCCAGCGGAAAGAGCTCGCTGTTGACGCCCTTCATCGTGACGGCATGGGCCCACACCTGCGCGGCCGGTGCGCCGAGGCGGGTCTCGAAGGAGAACGAGAACGAAACCCCGCCCGGCTTCACGGGCGCACCGGCGGGGCCGTCGCGCTACCGGAAGCGTCCGGCCGGTCGGTGCCGTCTCGCGGCGCTTCTCCGCCCGACTCGCGGCGGCCGGCCTTCCATCCGGCGAACGCCTCGAAGCGCGGGCTGCGGTGCTCCCCATGTTCGTCGAAGACGAGGGCCTCCACGTCGCGGGGTTCAGCGAGGAGGCCCAGGGCGCCGTCCGGATCGACCACCAGCGCCGTGCTCCAGGCGTCGGCCAGGGCCGCGTCGCGGGCTACTACGGTTGCCTGGCGGTCCACCTCCACGAGGCGGCCGCTGCGGGGATCGACGATGGGCGCGGCTGCGGACTCTTCGCCGCGACGGTGGGCGCGCGTTGTGGAAAACGCCCGGTCGCGCAGGGCAACGGATCCCGCCGTGGACTTTCCGTAGGTCACCCACACGCGAAACGGGGCTTCGTCGGCCGGCGGACCGACGGCCAGCGCAATCGTGTCGTCGAACCTCAGCAGGGCTTTCACGACACCGCCCGCGCGCAGGGAAGAGGCCATTCTCTCGAGCGTGTAGCCCTTGGCGATGGCCGTGAAATCGATCGCCATTCCGACGCTGGCCAGTTCGACCGCATCGGGAGGGTGGAAGACGATTTTGTCGGCGCCCACGAGGACCAGCGCTTCTCCCACGCCGAGCCGCGCGGCGCGGTCTGCGCCGGCGGCCTGCCGCCGGCGGACGAGGGGTCCCACCGTCACGTCGAAGGCCCCTCCGGTGGATCGCGTCATCAACTGCGAGAGAGCGAGGAGGCGGTAGACGTCCAGCGGGAGGCGCACGCGACCACGGCCGGCGGTCGCGTTGAGGCGCGCCACGGCGCCACCGGGATCCTCCAGGTCGAAGTGGGCCTCGAGGCGGCGCGCCACTTCCATCGCGCGCTGGATCCTGTCGTGGGCGCCTTCGCGATTGAGGCCCTCCACGGTGATCTCGAGCAAGGCGCCGAGCAGGGGATACGACTCGCGCACGTTCTCCGCGCGCGCTTCTCCACCCGCGAGCAGGAGGCCGGTCGCCAGCACCAGGGCGGGGGCATGCCGGGTTGGCAGGATTCGCCGCAGGCTCACGACAGGCGACCGCCGGTGGCGTGGCGATGCGCTTCGACCAGCACCGGATCGCGGAACACAAAGGAGAGAAGCAAGCCGGCGACGAAGCCGCCGAGGTGGGCCCAGAAGGCCACTCCACCTCCCTCGCCCTCAACGGCGGGCAGGCTGCCGAGGATCTGGAGGAGGAACCAGTAGCCGAGCACGACGTAGGCCGGCACCACCGCGCGGGTCACGAAGAAGCCGAGCACCAGCAGCATCTGCACGCGGGCGTGGGGATAGAGCACCGCGTAAGCACCCATCACGCCGCCGATGGCTCCCGAAGCACCGACCATGGGCACGGGGCTGGAAGGGTGGACGAACACCTGGGCCGCCGCCGCCGCCAGCCCGCACAGCAGATAGAAGGCGACGAAGCGCGCGCGGCCCATGGAATCTTCGACGTTGTTGCCGAAGACCCACAGGAACCACATGTTGCCGATCAGGTGCATCCACCCGCCGTGGAGAAACATGGAAGTGAAGGGGGAGGCCCAGTTGGCGGCGGCAGGGTGGAGCTCGCAGGACGCGTCGGGACCAAGGGGCACCCGCAGCCCGTCGGGCACCAGGCCCAGCAGCTCGCCGGGAATGAGGCCGAGATCGCAGACCGAGGAGGCCAGCCAAGGGTCGCGGCCGGCGCCCTGGAGCCCGAACCAGGCGGCAACGTTCAGGGCCACCAGCGCGTAAGTGACCAGCGGAGCGGCGAGAGTCGGGTTGTCGTCGTCAAGAGGAAACATCGCCGCGCGCGCCGCACCCTACCCCGTACGCCGCCGCAACGCTCGCGCCCCCCGCGGCTAGAAAACGGGACCCAGGCTGCCGGCCATCCAGCCGAGATTGCTGCCGAGAGTGCGGTTGCTGCCGCCGCCGATGACGGAGCCCTGGCCGCTGCAGAAGTTGGCCGATCCGCCGCCGACAGCCGAAACCAGGCCCGAGCACAGGTTCTGGGCCCCGCTCGTGACGACGCAGCTGCGACCGACGGTGCGGTTGTTCTCGCCCGCCACCACCACCGAGGATTCGCCGTCCGCCTCGTTCTGGCGGCCGCCGACCACCACGGACAAATCGGCGTCGGCGCGGTTGCGCTCGCCGCCGAGCACCGAGACCGCGCCGCCCGTGAGGATGTTGTCCTCGCCGGCGACAATGCCGCCGTAGCTTTCGTAGCTGTGGTTGCGGCCCGCCACGAGGTTGTGGGACCCGCTCTTCTTGTCCTGGTTGTCGTCGGCTTCGTCGTAACCGATGATCACGTTGCCGGTGCCGTTGACCTTTCCGCTGGTGGAGCCGCTGCCGCTGACCACCTGCAGGTTCATGCCGGTCACCACCAGGTTGTTGCCTGCGATGGACACCTTGGCCAGCAGGAGTTCGAGGGCGGCCATACGGGTCTGGAGGTCGGCCACGGCCAGTTCGAGGTCGGTGCACTGGTCCCCGCAGACCAGTTCGACCGGCTGTCCGACGGCGGCCCTCAGTACCCTCAGGGCGTCGGTCGTGGTGATCAGCTGGTCATCGGTCACGTCGCCGCAGACCGGCTGCGCGGCGGCCGGCGAAGCCAGCAGCAGGGTGGCCAGGGCCGGCGCCAGGGCCAGCAGGCCGAGCCGATAAACGACGGCCCGGGAAATGCCGACGGTGCAGGGAGCGGACGCGGTCGGCGGGGTAGACAGGGTCGAGATGATCGGCGTGGTCACCGTGATGGTCTCCGTATCGGCTGCAGCGTGATCGAACGTGGAAGTCTTCGCGAGGTCGCCATCATAGTAACGGCTTCTCCCCGCTGTCCATTCTTCGAAGCAACTTGTCGGCGCTCCTTCGCCGGCGCGACTCGTCCGCATCGCTCGCATGCCCGGTCCCCTCCGGCGACCGGACATTCCTCCGCCGCGCCGGGATGAGGGGCCCCGGTTCCGTCCTCCGTCGCCGTCGGCGCCGCCGGCCCAGAAGGTAACGGCTCCCCGGGACAGACCCCGAGGAGGCCACACAGACTTCAGCATAAATCCTTACAATCCGTTAACTTGGCTAATCATTATTCGTCTTCCGCATCAGCACCAGCGGCGCGCCGCCGCCGGCGTCCGGCGAGCCCCGTTGTGCTTTAGTTCACCCGGCAGACGAGGCCCTTCAGGTAAGCCCCCTCGGGGAAGGAAAGGGCCACCGGATGGTCAGGCGGCTGGGAAATGCGCTCCACCAGGATGGCCTCGCGGCGGGCGTCCACCGCGGCGTCGGCCACGATCTTCTGGAAGAGGTCGGGTGCCATCAGGCCCGAGCACGAGAAGGTGAGCAGCACCCCGCCCGGACGCAGCAGCTTGAAGGCGAGCAGGTTGATGTCCTTGTAGCCGCGCGCCGCCTTGTCCAGGTGGGCCTTGGCATCGGCGAACTTGGGCGGGTCGAGCACGATGGCGTCGAAGCTGCGCCGCGAGTCGCGGAAGCGCCGGAGCAGGGCGAAGACGTCGCCCTCCACGGCCTCGTAGGCGCCCGCCGCCCGGCCAGCCCCGGCGTTGGCCGCCACGTTGCGGGCCGCCAGGGCCAGAGCCCCGGCCGAAGCCTCCACGTCGAGGACGCCGGCGGCGCCGCCGGCCAGGGCGGCCACCGAGAAGCCGCCGGTGTAGGAAAAGGCGTTGAGGACTTCCCGGCCGCGGCACCAGCGCTCTGCTGCGTCGCGCCCATAGCGCTGGTCCAGGTAGAAACCGGTCTTGTGGCCCTCGCGCACGTCCACCAGGTAGCGGCGCCCGTTCTCGCGGATCGCCACGAGTTCGGGGGCCTCGCGCCCTGCCCTCAGCCCGCAGCGCACCGGCAGTCCCTCCTTGGCGCGAACGTCGGCGTCCGAGCGCTCGTGGATGGTGGCGGCTCCCGTCAGTTCGAGCAGGGAATCGACGATGGTCGCCTGCCACTTCTCGACCCCGGCGGCCAGGAACTGGCAAACCACCACGTCGTCGTAGCGGTCAACGACCAGCCCGGGAAGACCGTCCGATTCGCCGTGGACCAGGCGCAGCGCGTTGCCGGCGTCCTCGCCGCCGGCGCCGACCCGGGCCCCGCTCACGTCGCGGCGCGAGTCGATGGCCCGCGCGAGGCGCCGCCGGAAGAAGTCCTCGTTCACCTCCTCGTTCTCGTCGAAGGTCCACACCCGCGCGCGGATCTGGGATTCGGGGGACCAGGCCGCCCTGGCCAGGAACTCTCCCTCCGAGGAAACCAGGATCACGGTGTCGCCGAAGCCGGCGCGGCGCGGCTCCTCGTCGATGGCGCCGGAGAACACCCAGGGGTGGAGGCGCCTCAGCGACTTCTCCTTGCCGGGAGCGAGGCGGGCGATGGCGACCGGTCGCGACATCAGGTTGGCCAGATCCCCAGCAGCGGCGAACCCGTCTGCCGCCGGACCTCGATCAGAACGCGAAGCCGCATTGGCAGGCGCCCGAGACCTCGATGCAGGTCTGGGTGCCCTGGCAGCTGCCCCAGCATTCGGGCGCGCCCGCCCCCGGGCGAGGGCAGCCGCCGAACACGTCCACGTACACGCAGACGCAGGCTCCCGACTGGGCCTCGCAGGAGAAGTTGAAGTTGTCGCAGGTGCCGTCGCAGTTGGGCGGCGTGGCGTCCACGCAGCTTCGCGGCGGCCCTTCGGGAAGGGTGCTCGTGGTGGTGGTGGTGACCGGCGGCGAGCCGGCGATGGCCGGGGTGCACAGGGTGGAGGTGCGAAGCCCGACGAGGGTGCGCGTGCCGAACTGGTCGCTCATCTGCAGGGAAGCCGGCGGCTGCTCCTGGGGGCACTTCACCTTGTAGCAGAGGAAGGCGTTGGCAAGATCCTGGCCGCTGATGTCCAGATGGACCAGCGGCGGCGCCGTGAGTTCCTTCTTCGCCGGGAAGCAGAGCTGGCGGCTGCGCACCTTGACGGAGCATCCCGCGGCGACCTCGAAGAGGTCGCTGCGGGCCGGCCTCAGGTCGGTGGTGACCGGGAAAGAAGTCGGGTCCTTCACCTTGAAGCACTGGAGATGGTCGTAGGGCTGGGCGGAAGCAGCGCGCGGGGCGAGGAGCATCGCGGCGGCGGCCAGCGCGAGCATGCTCCTGGTGGTGAATCCGATCCCCATGGCCTCCCTCCGTCCTCCCGCTGCGAACCGGGGCGGGCGGCGACCATGGCCCACGATCCCCACGTTGTCCACCGGCCTTTCCCCGCAACGCGGCCTCCTCGAAGCGCCGTCGCCGGGCAACGACGCCTGCTTGTTCGTCCGATGGTCCGGCCCGCCGCGCACTGTTGCGATGGGTCGATGGCCGTCCATACTGCGCCGGTCCGATGATCCACGAAGAGCAAGCGCGCGCCCTCGACGAACTCGCCGCCATGTTCGGTGTCACGCGAGGCTACCACGACGGAACCGGCCGCGAGCGCCGCGCTTCGGACGAGGCGGTAGCTGCCGTGCTCGCCGCCCTCGGCGCTCCGATGACCCACGCCGGCGAGGCTGCGCAGGCCCTGCACAGCCTCCGCAGCGACGCCGCCACGCGGCCCTCGCCCCTCGTCGTCCTGGGCGAAGGCGAAGGCGGCAACGTCCCCTGCCCCGCTGCCGCGCCCGGTCGCGCGCTGCTCTTGCTCGAGTCCGGCGAGGAGATCGCGCTGGACCGCGAGCCGGGAGCGCCCCTTCGCGTTCCGCGCGACACGCCGGTCGGCTACCACCGCCTCGTTCCGGCCGGCTCCGGCGACGCCGCCCTCGTCCACGTGATGGTGGCGCCCCGGCGCCTGCCGCCGGCTCCCAAAGGCTGGGGGCTGTTCGCTCCGCTGTACGCGCTGCGCCCGCCGACGGCCGCCGCGCCCGACCTGGCCACGTACGGCGATCTCGTCCGCCTCTCAAAATGGATGGTCGAAGCGGCGCCGGCTGGCCGCCACGGACGCGATCGCGCCTATCTCGGCACCCTTCCCCTGCTGGCCTGCTTCTTCGAGGAGCCCTTCGAGCCGAGCCCCTACTCGCCGATCAGCCGCGCCTTCTGGAGCGAGTTGTACGTGGACCCGCGGGCGGCGGAAGAGTTCGACGCCGGCGCTTCGACCTGCGCGGCGCCGGCAAGTGCAGCGTCGGCGCACGGCATCCTCGACTATCGTACGGCGATGCGACGGCGCCGCGCCGACCTCGAGGCGTTGCTGCGCAATCTCGACCGCAACGGCGGCAGGAGGCGCGACGACTTCGAGGCCGCCGTCGAGGAGGATCCCGAGTTGGCGCGCTACGCCGCCTTCCGCGCCGCCGTCGAACGTTACGGCTGCACCTGGCAGGGCTGGCCGGCCCACCCCCGCGAAGGCACGCTGAGACCGGGAGCCGACTACGACGGGGAAGCCTTCCGCTACCACGCCTACGCGCAGTGGCTGGCCAGGCAGCAGGTGGGCGCAGCAGCGGCGGCCAGCGCGGCCGGGCTCTACCTGGACCTTCCCCTCGGCAGTCACGGCGGCGGCTACGACACCTGGCGCCACTCCGGCGCCTTCGCCGCGGGGGTTTCCGTGGGCGCGCCGCCCGACGCCGTGTTCGCCGGCGGCCAGGACTGGGGCTTTCCTCCGCTCCATCCCGTGGCCGCCCGCCTCGACGGCCATGCGGCCCTGAGAGCGGCGCTGCGCCACCACTTCGCGCACGCGGCCCTGCTTCGGGTGGACCACGTGATGGGCCTGCACCGCCTGTTCTGGATTCCCCAGGGGATGCCGGCTTCGGAAGGAGTCTACGTTCCCTACCCGGCCGACGAGTTGTGGGCGGTGCTCTCGATCGAAGCGTCGCGGGCCCGCGGCGGACGCGGTGCGGCCGTGGTCGGCGAGGATCTCGGCACCGTCCCCGACGAAGTGCGCGCGCAGATGACGGCGCGAGGGGCCCTGCGCATGCACGTGGTTCCCTTCGAGTGCCGCGCCGACAGCGGCGCGGCCATCGCCTCAGCGCCCGAGGCGAGCCTGGCCTGCCTCGGCACCCACGACATGGAACCTTTCGCGGCGTGGTGGGAAGCGCCCGGGACCCTCCGCGCGGAGATCGCCGCCTTCCTCGGCCTCGACGCGCAGGCCTCGGCCGGCGAGGCGCTGCCGGCCCTGCTCGCCTGGCTGTCGGCAAGCGAGGCAACGGTGATCTGCGCGACCCTCGAGGACCTGTGGCTCGAGCGCGAGCGCCAGAACCTGCCGGGCACCGAGGCCGCCGACCGCAACTGGCGGCGGCCCTTCGCGCGCGGCCTCGACGACTTCTGCGCCGACGCGGCGATCGCGCGTCTGGTCGCACTCGTGCGCGCCGCCGACGCCCCGCAGGATCGCGAGGACGCGGAGCTTTCCACCGCTGCCGCCGCATCGCCGGTGGCCGTCGCCGGCGCAGGAGCATCGCGATGAAAGGCGAGAGCTGCCGCCACCTCCTCGGCGAACAGGACGCCTACTTCCTCGGCCAGGGATCCCACCGCCGCCTCTACGACAAGCTCGGGGCGCATCCCTGCCGCCACGGCGGCAAGGACGGGGTGCACTTCGCGGTGTGGGCTCCCAACGCGCGAGCGGTGAGCGTGGTGGGCTCCTTCAACGGCTGGGATCCCTCCGCCCATCCTCTTCAGGCCGGCGCCACCAACGGCGTCTGGTCCGCCTTCGTGGCCGGCGCTACCCACGGCTGCCTCTACAAGTACCGCCTCGAGACCGCCGACGGCCGCGCCCGCGAAAAAGCCGACCCCGTCGCCTTCTTCGCCGAGCAGGCGCCGCGCACGGCGTCGGTGGCCTGGAACCTCGACTACCAGTGGGACGACGACGAGTGGATGCGCTCGCGCGGCGCGCGCAACTCGCGCAGCGCGCCGCTGTCCATCTACGAGATGCATCTCGGCTCCTGGCGCCGCGGCGCGGACGGCTGGTCCCTCGGCTACCGCGACCTCGCCGATCCGCTCATCGAGCACCTCACCCGCAGCGGCTTCACTCACGTGGAGTTCATGCCGGTGATGGAGCATCCCTTTTATGGTTCGTGGGGCTACCAGGTGTCGGGCTACTTCGCGGCCACCAGCCGCTACGGCACGCCTCAGGACCTCATGTACCTCATCGACCGTCTCCACCAGGCGGGCATCGGCGTCATCCTGGACTGGGTGGCCTCGCACTTCCCGGTGGACGCCCACGGCCTGGCCGAGTTCGACGGCACCTGCCTCTACGAGCACGAGGATCCGCGCAAGGGCTTCCATCCGGACTGGAAGAGCCTGGTCTTCAACTACGGGCGCCACGAGGTGAAGGCCTTCCTGTTGAGCAACGCCTTCTTCTGGCTCGAGCGCTACCACGTGGACGGCATCCGCGCCGACGCCGTCGCCTCGATGCTCTACCTCGACTACTCGCGCGCTCCCGGCCAGTGGATCCCCAACGACTCGGGCGGGCGCGAGAACACCGAGGCCGTGGCCTTCCTGCGCGAGTTCAACGAGGCCGTCTACGCCGAGTTCCCCGACGTGCAGACCTATGCCGAAGAGTCCACGTCGTGGCCCATGGTCTCGCGGCCCACGTCGGCCGGCGGCCTCGGCTTCGGCTTCAAGTGGGACATGGGCTGGATGAACGACACGCTTCGCTACATGCAGCGCGACCCTATCTACCGCCGCCACCACCACGGCGAGCTGGGCTTCCGCTCGGTGTACGCCGGCAGCGTGAACTTCGTGCTGCCCCTGTCCCACGACGAGGTCGTGCACGGCAAGCGTTCGCTGGCCGCCAAGATGCCGGGCGACGCCTGGCAGCGCCTGGCCAACCTGCGCCTGCTGCTGGCCTACATGTGGGCCTTGCCCGGCAAGAAGCTGCTCTTCATGGGCGGCGAGATCGCCCAGCCCTACGAGTGGAACCACGACGGCACGCTGGACTGGAAGGGAGTCGATGCCTCGCCCGCACGCCAGGCCGTGGCCCGCCTGGTGGGCGACCTCAACGCCGTCTACCGCCGCGAATGTGCCCTGCACGAGGGCGACTGCGAGGACTTCGGCTTCGAGTGGATCGACGGCAGCGACGCGGCCGCCAGCACCCTCTCCTTCGTGCGCTGGTGCCGCGAGCGCAGCAAGCCCGTGGTGGCGGCCTTCAACTTCACGCCGGTGCCGCACCCGGCCTACCGCATCGGCGCGCCGCGAGGCGGCATCTGGCGCGAGATCCTCAACACCGACGCCCTCGACTACGGCGGCACGGGCTGGGGCAACCTCGGCGCGGTGGCCACCGACGAGGAACCCCTGCACGGCAAGCCGTGTTCGATGAGCCTCGTGCTGCCGCCCCTGGCCGGCGTGCTGCTGCGATGGGAGGAACCCTGGTGAGACGCCCCGCCCTCTGCATTCACGGGCATTTCTACCAGCCCCCGCGCGAGAACCCGTGGACCGGCCGCTTCGAGGCCCAGCCGAGCGCGGCGCCCGCCCACGACTGGAACGAGCGCATCACCGAGGAGTGCTACCGTCCGAACACGGCCGCACGCCTGCTGGCGGACGAAACCCGCGGCCTGCCGGCCCGCGAACAGTCCAACTACTCGCTGATGAGTTTCGATTTCGGCCCCACGCTGCTGGCCTACCTGGCCCGCGAGCAGCGCGACGTGCACGAGGCCCTGGTGCTGGCCGACCGCGCCGCCTGCCGACGTTTCTCCGGCCACGGCTCGGCCATCGCCCAGAGCTACTCGCACAGTATCCTGCCGCTGGCCGGCGCGCGCGATCGCCGCACCGAGGTGAGCTGGGGCCTTCTCGACTTCGAGCTGCGCTTCGGCCGGCCGAGCGAAGGCATGTGGCTCCCGGAGTGCGCCGTGGACAGCGCCACGCTGGAGGCCCTGGCCGACGAGGGACTGCGCTTCACCATCCTCGCCGCCCGCCAGGCCTCGCGCGTGCGCCGCATCGGCGCGGAAAAATGGACCGACGTGGGCCCCGCTTCGCCGCTCGACACCCGGGCGCCCTACCTGGTGCGCCTGGCCTCGGGACGCTCGATCGCGATCTTCTTCTACGACGGCGCCGTCGCCCACTCGGTGGCCTTCGGCCAGACGTTCGCCGACGCCGCGCGCTTCCTCTCCGGCCTCGAGAAGGATCACGGCGCGGCCTCGGGTCTCGTCCACTTTGCCACCGACGGCGAAACCTACGGCCACCACCAGAGGTTCGGCGAGATGGGCCTGGCCTGGTTCCTCGAACGCCTGGAGCGCGGCGAGGGTGCCTTCGACCTGACCGTGTACGGCCAGTACCTCGACCGCTTCCCGCCCACCCACGAAGTGGAGATCGCGGAGAAGAGCTCGTGGAGCTGCGAGCACGGCGTCGAGAGGTGGCGCAGCCACTGCGGCTGCTCGGGCGGCCGCCGCGTCGGCAACCAGAACTGGCGCGGACCCTTCCGCGAGGCCCTCGACCTCCTGCGCGACCTGCTGGCTCCCGTCTACGAACGCGAGATCGAGCCGCTCGTCCGCGACCCCTGGGGCGCCCGCGACCGTTACGCCGAAGTGCTGGTACGGCGCACGCCGAGGGTGGAAAACCTCTTCCTCGACCGCGAGGCCGGCCGCGCCCTGGCCGAACCCCAGCGCCTGCGCGCCCTGCAGTTGCTCGACATGCAGAAGCACGCCCTATTGATGTACGCGAGCTGCGCCTGGTTCTTCGATGACCTCTCGGACATCGAGGCCCTGCAGGCCGTCGCCCACAGCGCGCGCGCCATCGAACTGGCGGGGCCCCGCGAGGCCGAGCGCATCACCAGGCTCTACCGGCGCGCGCTGTCGCGCGCCGTCGGCAACGACGGCGCCACCGGCGACGTGGTCTTCGATCGCGTCGTCACCCGCCAGAGACCGGACTGAACCGTTTCGCTCGGGAGGGGCGACCGGGCTAGGATCCGCGCCCGTCAGGAAACGAAGTGAGGAAGAAGACCGTGGACTCGCCCATCGACATCGACTCTATCCGCCTGCGCGAACGACTGAAGAACCTCGGCTCCAACCTGTGGTGGAGCTGGGACCAGCGCCTCGGCGGCCTGCTCGACCGCATCGACTCCAACCTCTGGGAGCACGTGCGGCACAACCCCACGGCCTTCCTCAGCGACGTGACGCCCGAGCGCCTCGAGGGCGCCGCGCCCGCCGTCATCGCCGAGGTGATCGCCATCGAGGATTCGCTGGCGGCCTACCTGGCCGAGCCCCGCACCTGGGCGGCCAGCCACTGCCGCGGCGTGGCCACCGCGGCCATCGCCTACTTCAGCCCCGAATTCTGCATCCACGAGTCCCTGCCCATCTACTCGGGCGGCCTCGGCGTGCTGGCCGGCGACCACCTGAAGAGCTGTTCGGACCTCGGCATCCGCGCCGTCGGCGTCAGCCTGCTGTACCGCCACGGCTACTTCCGCCAGCAGGTGCTGGCCGACGGCTGGCAGACCGAGACCTACGACGACCTGGATCCCGAGCGCCTGCCCATCCACCGCGTCCTCGGCAAGGACGGCAAGCCCCTGGTGATCGACGTGCCGCTGGCCGACGCGACCATTCACGCCGACCTGTGGAAGGTCGAGGTCGGGCGCTGCTCCCTCATCCTCCTCGACCCCCGCAACTGGCCCGAATCGGTGCTGCCCGGTGCGCACCGCCTCTACGGCGGCGACCGCGCCACGCGCCTGGCCCAGGAAGTGGTCCTCGGGGTCGGCGGCTTCCGCGCCTTGCGCGCCATGGGCCTGCGTCCACGCACCCTGCACATGAACGAAGGGCATTCGGCCTTCGCCGCCTTCGAGGCCATCGCTTCGCGCATGGAAGAGACCGGGCTGTCCTTCGAAGAGGCTTCGGTGGACGTGGCTTCCTCGGTCGTCTTCACCACGCACACGCCGGTGGAGGCAGGGCACGACCGCTTCGAGGCGGAAGCGCTGCTGGCGGCCCTGGAGCCCCTGCGAGCGCGCCTCGGCATCGACGAGGATCGCCTGCTGTCTTTCGGCCGCGTCGACCCGGCCAACGTCGGCGAGACCTACTGCATGACGGTGAGCGCCATGAAGCTGGCCTGCCACACCAACGCCGTGAGCAGCCTGCACGGCCACGTCTCGCGTCGCATGTGGAAGGAACTGTGGCCAGCCGCGCGCGAGCTGGACGTTCCCATCGGCCATGTGACCAACGGCGTCCACCGCCGCAGCTGGATCGCCACCGAGCTGGAGGCCTTCTACGGCCGCAGCCTCGCCCGCGACGGCTCCGATACCAACGAGGCGGCCCAGGCCCAGCGCGAGCTGCTCGACCTGGACGATGCCCAGCTCTGGGCCATCAAGCAGCAGCTCAAGCAGCGTCTGCTCCGCTTCGTCGATGAGAAGGCCCGGACTCGCAATTCCCGCCTCGGCATCGACGCGGCGCCGCCTTCGCTGGACCCGGGCGCCCTCACCATCGGGATCGCGAGGCGCTTCGCCCTCTACAAGCGCGCCCTGCTTCCTTTCCGCGACCTCGAACGGGCGCGACACATCCTGCTCGCCGCCGACCGCCCCGTGCAGATCCTCATCGCCGGCAAGGCCCATCCGGCCGACGAGCCCGCCAAGAACGTGATCCGCGGCGTGATCGACCTTGCCCGCCACCACGGCCTCGAGCACAGCGTGGTCTTCGTGGAAGGCTACGGACAGCGCCTCAGCCGCGCGCTGCTCGCCGGCTGCGACCTGTGGTTGAACGTTCCGCGCCGGCCCTTGGAAGCCTGCGGCACCAGTGGCATGAAGGCCGTCCTCAACGGCACCCTCAACTGCTCGACCCTGGACGGCTGGTGGGACGAAGCCTGGGATCCCTCGGTGGGCTTCGCCGTCGGCGACGGCAGCGTCCATGTGGACCCCGCCGTGCAGGACGATCGCGACGCCGCCGCCGTGCTCGACGTACTCGAGCACGAAGTCGTCCCCCTCTACTACCAGCGCGACGCCCGCGGCATCCCGCGAGCCTGGCTACTGCGCGTGAAGACGGCCCTGGCCCGCCTCGGCTACCGCTACAACTCCGACCGCATGGTCGCCGACTACGCCACCCTCCTCTACGCCCCCGCCGCCGGCACCCAATCCGCCGAAATCCGCCACTAGGGCATGGAAACCCGGGACAGGTACAGGTTTTGAGAAACCCGGGACAGGTACAGGTTTCGCAGGCGGGTGTCGGAGAAAACCTGTACCTGTCCCGGGTTTTGTCGTGAGGGAGTTGGCGGCTTCTTATCCGTACTGGCTGGCCGGCGAGGCGGTCGCCGCCAACACCGACCTCGAAGTCACCGACAAGTACACGGGCAAGGTCGCCACCCGCGTGGCCCTGGCCGACGCCGCAGCCATCGACACCGCCATCGCCGCCGCCGACGCTGCCGTCCCCGCCATGCGCGCCCTGGCCTCCTTTGAGCGGCAGGCCGTGCTCCAGCACTGCCTGGAACGCTTCCGCGAGCGTGCCGAAGAACTGGCCGTCGTCCTGTGCATCGAGGCTGGCAAACCCATCCGCGACGCCCGCGGCGAAGTCGCCCGCCTGATCGACACCTTCCGCGTCGCCGCCGAAGAATCGACGCGCCTCGGCGGCGAAGTGATGCCGCTTGACATCAGCGAGCGCGCCAAGGGCTACGCCGGCCTGTGGAAGCGCGTTCCCATCGGCGCCTGCTCCTTCATCTCTCCTTTCAACTTCCCGCTGAACCTCGTCGCCCACAAGATCGCGCCCGCCCTGGCCGCCGGCTGCCCCTTCGTGCTGAAGCCCGCCAGCCTCACGCCCGTGGGAGCCCTGCTGATCGGCGAAGTGCTGGCCGAAACCGGCCTGCCCCGCGGCGCCTTCTCCATCCTGCCCTGCCCCCGCGAAGGTGCCGAGCAGTTCACCGAGGACGAGCGCCTGAAACTGCTCAGCTTCACCGGCTCGCCGTCGGTGGGCTGGTACCTGAAGTCCCGCGCCGGCAAGAAGAAGGTGGTCCTCGAACTCGGCGGCAACGCCGCCGTCGTGGTCGACCGCGACGCCGACCTCGCCGACGCCGCCGGTCGCATCGTCTTCGGTGCCTTCTACCAGTCGGGCCAGAGCTGCATCAGCGTGCAGCGCATCTACGTTCATGCGGACGTTTACGCCGACGTCCGCGAGCGCCTCCTCACGGCCACCCGCGCCCTCGTCTGCGGCGACCCCCGCGACGAGGACACCTTCATCGGCCCCCTGATTTCCGAACGCGAGGCCGAGCGCCTCGAGGGCTGGATCCGCGACGCTGTCGGCTGCGGCGCCAAGCTGCTGTGCGGCGGCGTGCGCGACGGCGCCATGCTCAGCCCCGCCCTGCTCGAGGACGTGCCCCGCGACAGCCTGCTCTCGTCGGAGGAAGCCTTCGGTCCCGTCGCCGTCCTCCAGCCCTTCGAGGACTTCGAGGAAGTGCTCGGCGAAGTGAACCGCAGCGCCTACGGCCTGCAGACCGGCGTCTTCACGCGCGACCTCTACAAAGCCTGGCGGGCCTGGGACGTGCTGGAAGTGGGCGGCGTGGTGATCGGCGACGTGCCGTCCTGGCGCGTCGACAACATGCCCTACGGCGGAGTGAAGGACAGCGGTCTCGGCCGCGAAGGCGTGCGCTTCGCCATGGAAGACATGACCGAGATCCGGATGATGGTGATCCGGGGAACCTGACGATCCTCAGCCCGGCTTCTCGATCAACAGGCTCTGCAGGGAGCGCCCGATCACACCCTGTTCTCCCCACAGCCGGCTCTCGGCCAGTCCAACCCCATGCGGCTGGGGATACGTGACCGCGTCCAGGCATACCCACTCACCGGAAGGATACGCGTGCAGGTACACGGTGAGATCCGGATTGATGAACTGGTAGCCGTCCACCCGCGACAGGGTCCAGCTGACGCCGTTGCCGAAGTCGGCCGCCGCCGCCACGCGAGCGACCGGCGGCGTCTCCTCGCCTTCCAACAGCGGAACACGCAGCCGGATCCAGTCCACGGCCGGCCCCGGCCGGTCGAAGCCCCCGCAAACGAAGCGGTGGTCCACCGCGTCGCTGTGGAAAGCGCGAAGCCCTTCGTGATGCCACGGCGTCCTGGTGCTTGCGCCGGAGGACGCCGGCGCCGGCGCCTCGATCACGGGAAAAGCGCCTTCGGGAATGTCCACGCGGGCCTGGCGGATGCGGACGGCCGCTGCCGTGGCCACTTCCACTTCGCCGCTCCAGAGGGAGGCCGCTACCACCTGCACCTTGCGCCCCGGCCTCTCCGTTTTCGTCGTCAGGCGTAGCGGCGTCAGCGGCACGGGCTTGCGCAGTTCCACGTTCAGCCTGGCCACGAACATCGGCAGTTCGAAGCCCTTCGGGATGCGCGGTGCGCCGGCGTCGTCGTGGGCTTCCAGGGCCATGGCCAGCAGGGCCGAGGGCGGGCCGCCATGCTGGGCATCGGGCACCCAGGGGCCGCGCGTCAGCTCGGTGGGATGGAAGACCGAGGCGTCCTTGCGGTCGCGGACGAAGAGGCTGTCGGGCATGCGACTCCCTCGAACGGGAGAAGGGAAAGTGCAAGTGCGGCCGGGACCGTCATCCCGGAATTCTCCAGGAACGGACATGCTCGCGACCGTCCCAGCCCCGGACCGCCAACCAGAGATGAAGCGCTTCACCGGAGTCGACGCGAGGAACGACCAAGGTCGCTTTCGCACTGTTCGCGTTGCCACCTACCTCCGTCATCTGCGGAGGCCGGGACTCGGCCCCTCCGATCCCTGCCGAGGCAGATCGGAAGCGAAACCAGCATCCCCGGCAAAAGGTGAAGCGCGATTCCACATCGTCGCCGGACCGGAGTTCGCCACGCGGGGGAAGCGTGGCCTGCACCTCCCAGTCGCCGACCGTGGCCGATTCGAGAACGATGCCGATGGGCTGCGCGCCCTCGAGCACAGGCGCCCAGTGCACGCCGTACGACAGCACGGGAAGCACGGAGACGAGGGCGAGGTTCGGCCATCTCCAGACGCCCAGGAAGCTGAACGGCGATCGTCGGCGTCCGGAGACGACGGGGAGGCAGGCCCCAGGACGCTGCGGAAACCAGATCTCCCTCGGCTCGAGGCCGGGCAGCGCGGAGAGGGCGATCGCGACAAGTTCGTCCAGGGGAAGTTCGACCGGCGGCTCGGGCCC
>JBHEPB010000351.1:0-7228 GCA_046260515.1 Binatia bacterium | reverse complement strand
GTGGCGGTGCCGGAATAACTCGCGTTGGGGCCGCCGGGAACGAAGCCCGGCGGCGGGCCGAGGGTGGCGGCCTTGTTGTCGGAGACGCCGTGGTTGTCGATGCCCTTGAAGTAGGGATAGTCGGGCTCGACCACCGAGGCGGGCTTGCCCATGAAGTTGTTGCGCGAGTACGCGCGTGACGAGTCACCGAACCACGCGTGGTAGAACTGGAAGGAAGAGTGCTCGCCGCCGGCCGCCGCCATGCCGGTCAGGTACATCATGTTGAGCGCGTTCTGGCCGTGGAAGTAGTGCAGGGTGTCCAGGGCGTGGCGCCGACATTCGGCCGCGGCGTGCCCTCCGGTGGCGCCGAGTTCGGCGGCGGCCAGCAGGAACATGCCCTGGGCGGCGCGCGGCGTGTTCGAACCCCAGTGGTAGGACCAGGACGGCATACCGTTGCGGTAAAAGTCGTCGTTGGAGAAGAGGTAGTCCACCTGGGCGCCGATCGAGGCGCGCATGTTGGCGACGACCGTCGAGGTGGCGGCGGGTGTCTGCACGTAGGTGAGCGCCGCGTAGGTGTCGAAGCGGGCCACGTTGAAGAAGCGTCCGGACCACGACGAGGAGTAGAAGGCGTCCACGTAGGATTTGGCCGAGGCCGTGCCCGCTGTGCGGAAGAGTTCGGCCGCTGCCCACGCCTTGGCTTCCCGCGGGGTGTCCGCCGCGCTGTCGCTCTGGGTGAGCAGCCAGTTCCACGACGTGACGGCCTTGGCCTCGAGCGTCGCCGCGTAGGAGGCCATGCCGGCTGCTTCGAAGACCCGCGCAGCGTGCGCGAAGCTGCCCACCAGCACCGCCGCCGATTCCATGTTGGGGTTCTGGTAGTAGCGCACGTTGGCATCCACCGAGGGCGGCGAGTCGGAGGCGAAGCCGTCCACGTGAATCTGGTGGAGCACGGCGCCGGAGGCGAGCTGCATCCTGGCGAGCCAGTCGAGCTCCCACTTCACTTCGTCCAGGAGGTCGGACACGCCGTTGCCGGATTCGGGGATCGACGACGCGCCATCGGGGAAGAGCGCGGGGTTGCGTTCGTAAGCGAGCAGCAGGTAGCGGACGGCCGTGGAGGCCGCGCCCCAGGCGTACTTGTTGTAATCGCCGGCATCGTGCCAGCCGCCCGTGAGATTGAGGACGCCATGGTTGGTGTGGCCTGCCGCCGGTCCTGTGGTCGTGTCCGTCATGTGGCAGGCGGCGGCGTCGGCCCAGGCGCCGGCATGGGCCGCCAGCTTCGGCGTGTTGCAGCGCTGCAGGTAGAAGGTGCGCAGCGCGGCCGTGAGGGCGCCGTTGTAGACGTCGTCTGCTATCTCGAAGTCGTAGGACTGGGCCGCGAGCGATGCCGAATGGAGGCGGTAGGTTCCCGGCGTAGCGAAGGCGGAGAATTCCACCCACCACACGTTGTCGCCCGATGGGGAGTCGAAGCCTTTGCTCGAGATGGAACCGCCGTCGGCCGGGATGCGGAAGCGGACCACGTCCGCTCCGTCCCTTACCTCGACCGAACTGCCGGGATTGGCCGAGAAGACGGCGATCTTCGCATCGGCCGGTCGGTAGCCGAGGTGATCGGTCTTGATGGCCTGGGACACCGGCGCCGCCTCGGCGGTGGCCGGCAGAACGAGGCCGGAGAGGCAGGCGATGCAGGAAAGGAGGGAGACGAGAAGGCTGGATTTGCGGAACATGGCGGGATCCCCGTGTGTCTGGTGGAATCCGCAGCTTGGCAGCACCGGGAAGTGGCCAGCAAGAGGGCTGGCGCCGCCATGGTGCGAACGCCCGTTGGCAGCCGCGACGCCGGGGGTCTCGGGGAGACGGGCATACCGGCGGGCGCCGGCCTGTGCCTCAGTTCACCTTCTCTGCCGGATACACCGACCAGGGCAGGGTGATATCGAAGTAGAGCGGGAACTCCTTGCCCGTGGCCGGATCCCTCACCGACATGATGTCGAACCAGCGGTCTCCATTCTGGCTGAGGTTCTGGTCGAGGACTTCGAGTCCCTGCAGGGTGAGGAAGGCACGGATCTCCGCGGTGCTGATGGCCGAGAACGCCGTCGCGTGGGATTTGCCGTCCCCCGTGGCGCGGATCACGTCGAGGAGTCCGCCGGCGACGTCCTCATGGAAATCCGCCTCGGCCGTCCTGCCGTCTTTGCGGTTGCAGACCATGGCCCCGAAATGTCCGTAGAGGCTCGTGTAGTTGTGGTCGAGGAGGCGGAAGGCCTCGAGGCGGCACCGTTCCAGGTCCCCGTCGTCGAGGGCGTCGAAGACGAGGTCGGCCTCGGCTTCCTCCCGGCCGTCGTAGGGCGTGTAGCGGGAGGTCCGCACGTAGGCCTCGCGAAGGGCGCGCAGATCCTCCTGTCGGGGGGTGATCGCGACCCTTTCCACCAGCACGGCGTACTCGGCGTCGCCGGCCGTAGCGGCCGACGACGCGGGCAGCGACTGCGAGAGGGGATCCTCGATCCGTTTCGCGGAACAGGCGGCCAGGACGCAAACGAGCCCGAAGCCGAGGGCCAGGACGAGGCCGGGGGGGGCGGTTTTCACTGCGCCGGCCATTGGCGGCCTAGGCCCGTGCTCTCCCAAGGGCACGCCCGTCCTACAGGTCGCGCAGGACGCGCTTGAGCACCTTGCCGGTCGGATTGCGCGGCAGCTCCTTCACGAACACCACGTCACGCGGCACCTTGTAGCGCGCGAGGTGTCCCTTCACGTAGGCCTTGAGTTCGGCGTCGGAGACGGCGCCTTCCTCGTCGAGGGCGACGAAGGCCTTCAGGCGCTGGCCAAACTCCTCGTCGGGAACGCCGATCACGGCGGCCTCGTGCACCCTGGGGTGATCCGTCAGCAGGTCTTCGACTTCGCGGGGGAAGACATTCTCGCCGCCGGAGATGATCATGTCGTCGTCGCGGCCATCCACGAAGAGCAGGCCGTTCTCGTCGAAGTGGCCCACGTCGCCGCTCGACATGAGGCCCTTGATGATCTCCTTGCCGCCGCCGCCGGTGTAGCCGTCGAACTGGTTGTCGTTGGCGACGAAGATGCGCCCGACCGTGCCGGCGGGGACTTCGTTGCCGTCCCAGTCGAGGATGCGGACCGTGGTGCCGCGGGGCGGGCGTCCGGCCGTCCCGGGAACGGCCCTCAGCTCGTCGGGCATCGCGATGCTGGCCTGGGCGACCTCGGTGGAGCCGTAGAAGTTGTAGAGGTTGTCGCCGAAGCTGTTCATCCAGCGGATCGCCAGTTCGCCGGGCAGGGCCGAGCCGCTGGCGCCGACGACGCGCAGCGAGCGGCAGTCGTAGCGGGCGATCACTTCGGGCGGCAGCGCGCAGATCCTCTGCATCATCACCGGCACCACCGCCAGCACCTGGGGCTTGTGCTCGTGGATGGTCCGCAGCGTGTCCTCGGGATCGAAGCGGTTGCGCATGATGATCGTGTTGGACAGGAGCGACGCGAGCAGGAAATGGGCCCCTCCCCACGAATGAAAAGCCGGCGCCGCGATGAAGGACTTTTCGCCCACGCGGATCGGCATGCGTCCGAGGAGGCCGACGAAGGTGTCGAGGCTGGTGCGCCGCGGTGCGCGTTTGGCGCCCTTCGGAGTTCCCGTCGTTCCCGACGTGAGGATGGTCATGCGGCCGTGGCGCTCGGGAGCGGCCAACTCGCCCTTGTCGTGGGCGCGCACGAGGTCTTCCAGCGTGTCGCCGGCGCCGTCGCGCGTGGACAGGGTGAGGAAGCACGTGCGCCCGCCGCCGCCCTTCTCGACCACCGGGGCGAACTCCTCGTCGAAGAGCACGACCTTGCAGTCCTCGCGGTCGAGGACTTCGGCGAGCTGGGGTGCGGCGAAGCCGGTGTTGAGCAGCAGGGCGTTGGCGCCGAGCTTGTTGAGCGCGATCGACGCTTCGACGAAGCCGCGGTGGTTGCGCGCGTAGAGCCCGACGCCGTCGCCGCACTTCACTCCGGCAGCGGCCAGGCCGCGCGCGATGGCGTTGGTGCGGGTGTCGACCTCGCGGAACGTGAGCGGTGCTCCGACTTCGTCGATGAGGCCGACGTCGTCGGGCCGGCGAAGAGCCGAGGCCGCGAACCCGGCGGCCGGCGTGGAACCCCACTTGCCCGCGCCCTTGCCGATGGGTCCGAGCACGCTCGGCCACAGGATGCCGCTGCTACCGAGAACCTCCAGGACTTCCAGGAAACGAGAGACAGGGCCGCCTTGACCGGTACCGCGAAGACTCATGGAGGGGGTACCTACGACAGCTTTTCTTCCAAGGGAAAGGACACGTGGCCCGGCCGGGCGCTTGTGAAGCCCTGGCGCCGTGGTGATCCCGGTCCGGCCGGCCCTGGGCCCGGTGCCGGGACCTGCGCGAAGGCCCCGTTGACGGGTTTTCGCGATCCGGGAGCCTGAACGACGACGCGGGCGGGATCCCGCCGGTTCCCCGCCCAAGGAGCCCCCGCGCGATTTGCTCCCCTGGGACTGCTCTGTTAGAAGCGCGGGCTCGGTTGCTCACACCCGGGCTCGATACAGGGTTAGGGGTCGTAGTTCAGTCGGTTAGAACGCTGGCCTGTCACGCCAGAGGTCGCGAGTTCGAGTCTCGTCGGCCCCGCCACTTTCTACCCGGGTCGTGGGACTCCAGAGGCCGCCAAGCGATGGCGGCCACAACGCCAGAGGCATCATGCAGCAGAAGGTCACCAAAAGCCTGACGACCGAAGAGGCCCTTGCCGCTCGTCAGTGGTACGTCGTCGACGCCAACGAGCAGGTGCTCGGTCGCCTCGCCACCCGCGTGGCGACGGTGCTTCGCGGCAAGCACAACCCGGCTTTCACGCCCCACGTCGATTGCGGCGATTTCGTCGTGATCGTCAATGCGGACAAGATCCGCATCACCGGCAACAAGGCCAAGGGCAAGATCCACTACACGCACTCGGGCTACCCGGGCGGCACCAAGGCGCGCAGCGCCGGCGACCTGCTCCAGAAGGACCCCGAGAAGCTCATCCGCCAGGCCGTCGTCGGCATGCTGCCGCGCAACCGCCTGGGACGGCAGCTCGCCACCAAGCTCAAGATCTACGTCGGCGCCGAACACCCGCACACGGCCCAGCAGCCCCAGCAGCTCGCGGTCTGACGACCGCACCGCAACGGACGGACACTTTCATGGCAGAGACCACCGATCAGACTTTGGCTACCGGCAAGCGCAAATGCGCCATCGCACGCGTCTGGGTGAAGCCCGGCGGCGGCAGCATCTCCATCAACGGTCGCCAGATCGAAGACTACCTGCCGCGCCCCACGCTGCGCATGATCATTGCGCAGCCTTTCGAGCTGATCGGTCGCCCGTCGGGATACGACGTGCGTGTCACGGTGATGGGCGGCGGCATCGCGGCCCAGGCCGGAGCGATCCGCCACGGCATCTGCCGGGCCCTGGTCGACGCGGAGCCCGAACTTCGTCCCGCCCTGAAGAGGGCCGGCTTCCTCACGCGCGACTCGCGCGTGGTGGAACGCAAGAAGTACGGTCGCCACAAGGCGCGCAAGCGTCCTCAGTACTCCAAGCGATAAACGAGGGTCGATGATGGGCACCACGCTCGTACGAGTGGCCGTCGTCGGTGCGACTGGCTACTCGGGAGCCGAGCTCGTCCGACTTCTGGCCCGCCACCCCAACGTCCGGATCGAGGTCGTCACCTCGGAGCAGGCCGCCGGCCGCGCTCTCGGCGACGTGCACCGCACGCTCGGCTTCCTCGGCCTCGAACTCGAGGGCGTCGATGCGGCCTCGATCGCCGGCCGGGTGGATTTCGCCTTCACCGCGCTTCCCCACGGGGCCTCGACGCCGGTCGTCGCCACCCTGGTGGAGAAGGGCGTGCGCGTCATCGACGTCGGCGCAGACTTCCGCTTCCACGACCTCGACACCTACGAAAAGTGGTACGGCACCCACGGTGCGCCTTCGCTCGCGAAGGAGGCCGTGTACGGCCTCGTCGAGCACGCCCGCGAGCAGATCGCCGGGGCCAAGCTCATCGCCAATCCCGGCTGCTATCCCACCAGCGCGCTGATGCCGCTGCTCCCGCTCGCCGACCACCTGAGGGGACCGGTGATGGTGGACTCCAAGTCCGGCACCAGCGGGGCAGGGCGGGCGGCCAAGGTGGACCAGCTTTTCGCCGAGGTCACCGAGAACATCCGGCCCTACTCGGTCACGAAACACCGCCACCAGCCCGAGATCGCCGAGCAGCTCTCCGGAAGGGCGGGAGTGAGGCGCCCGGTGATCTTCACGCCCCAGCTGCTGCCCATCGCGCGCGGGATCCTGACGACCTGCTACGCCGACATCGCCGAAGACGTCGACGTGGCGGCGCTGCTGCGCGACGCCTACGCGAACGAGCCCTTCGTGCGCGTCCTCGAGGGTGGCGCGATGCCGGAACCTCGCGCGGTGCGCGGCACCAACATGGTCGAGATCGCCTCGGTGAGGGACGCCGAGACCGGCCGCGTGGTGCTCGTCTCCGCCATCGACAACCTCGGCAAGGGCGCCGCCGGCCAGGCCGTGCAGAACCTGAACTGCATGATCGGCGTGCCCGAGACGACAGCCCTCGAACTGCTGCCCGCGCTGCCCTGAGAAGGGCCGGGCGTGGTGCCGCGAAGCGCGGACCTCGCCTGCGGCGCCGCGTCGCTGTTCCCCTGGCCCGTGCGATCGCCTAAGACCCTCCCATGACGACCGGCGAGCACGACGGTGGGCCGGCAGCGCTTCGCTCCCACGGCCCTTGGGTGGACCTCCACGCTCATCCCGGCCGCTGTTTCGTCGGCCCGGCGCGGCTGCCGGCCGCCGCCGCTGCTGCCAGGTCGGCAGGACTGGCGGCTACGTCCTTCTCCACCGTGGGCGACCTGGCCATTCTCGGTTTCGACGACGCCGGTCGCATCGTCCAGGCCCGCGAGTTCGAATCCGGGGAGGCCGCAAAGGATCACGACCGGCAGCTCGCGGCGCTCGCCGTCCTACGCCGCAGGCAGGACGTGGTCGTGGTGGAAAGCGCCGGGGACATCGCCCGCGCCCATCGCGAGGGCCGTTGCGGGGCCATCCTCATGGCCGAAGGCGCGGACTTCCTGGGCGCCGAAGCGGGCGGCCTGGAAGCGGCCTGGCGCGCCGGCGTGCGCTCGGTGACGCTCGTCCACTACGCCCAGAACCTCTCGGGCGACGTCCAGACTTCGCCGTCTCGTCACGGCGGCCTGTCGGCGTTCGGCGTCGAGCTGGTGCGCGAGATGAACCGTCTCGGCATCCTC
>JBHEPB010000302.1:0-6829 GCA_046260515.1 Binatia bacterium | reverse complement strand
CCGTATTGCTGCGCGCCGCTGGGACCAGGTGCGACGCCGCAGGCGCGCTTCGCCCTCGCCGACGCCGCTCGCCGCCGCTGCCGCCGAACGCCAGGCGCTTCGGAATTGGTTCGCGGGGCTTCCTGCGACTCCGACGCTTCGCGACACCCGCCTCCTCGAACTCGAGGCCTCCCAGATTCCCTGGCTCGACACCGGCATCGACCTTGAAGAGGGCGAGTGGATCACCACCATCGCCGCCGGCCGCGTGGTGATCTCGGATGCGCTCGACGTGTGGGTGGGACCCCAGTTCCAGTTGTGGGCGCGCGTGGGCGAGGAGACGCGCATCTTCAACGGCACCGGCGACACCAACAGTTTCCGCGCCGCGAATGCGGGGCGTCTCTACCTTGCCAACTATTTCCCTGGCCAATGGGGAGATCCGAACGGGCGCGTGTCCACATCGCTGGCCGAGTACGCCAAGTTCGGCGGCGGTATCACCGCGGCGGTGCTGCGCTGGACGGACAGCGCGAGCGACGGTCTCGAGCCCCTGCTGCGCAGCGATCACGGCGGGGCAGGGTGGATCGCCGACGAGCAGCAGCGCCTGCGTGAGGACGTGCAGCCGCCTGCGGGGTGGAACTACCTGTGGTTCCTCGGCCGCAGCCGCATCTTCCAGGCCGGCGAGGAGGAAGGTCGCGCCTGCATCCGCTGCCATACCCATCGCGACGTCGGCATCCTCCAGCACGAGGCTCCTTTCGAGATGTCGGCGGGGACGAAGCTCCGCTGGAGCTGGAAGGTGGACGAACTGCCGTCGCTGCTGCCGGAGAACAGCGCCGTGTCCCACGACTACCTGAGCGTGGCCGTCGAGTTCGAGAACGGCCGCGACATCACCTACACCTGGAGCCCCGAGATTGCCGTCGGCACCGGCTACTGGTGCCCCCTGGCCACCTGGAAAGACCGCGAGTTCCACGTGGTGGTGCGCTCGGGCACGGCCGGCCTCGGCACCTGGCTCGATGAGGAGCGCGATCTCCACGCCGACTACGTCCACTACATGGGCGAGCCCCCGCGGCGCGTGGTGCGGGTCTGGCTGATCGCCGTCTCCCTTTTCCAGCGGCAGACTGGACGGGCGAGCTTCTCCGGGTTCTCGCTGGAGAGCGCCGACGGGGCGAAGCGGCTCGCTATCGGTTGAGACCGATCGCGCGGGGCAGGGCGCCCGCGTCAAGGTGGACCGCCGCGCCGGGACAGGCTAAGGAGCGCCTTGCTGCCTGCGCCCCCGTAGCTCAGGTGGATAGAGCACAGGATTCCTAATCCTGGGGTCACTGGTTCGAGTCCAGTCGGGGGCACTTCCTTTCACCGGCCGACCGCCTTGTCCCCGCGATCTCATGCCATGTCGGTCGTGCGACATCCTTGCCGCCCGCTTCGAGCGGGTCCATGATGCGGTCGTGAACCAAGCCGCTCCGGAAGACGGGCGCTACAGCGTCGAGCGTTACTTCGAAATGGCCGAGTGCGGCATCCTCGCACCCGACGACAGGGTCGAGCTGCTCGAGGGGCTCATCGTTGCGATGGCGCCGCAGTCGCCGTCCCATGTGTCGGCCGTCCACCAGGTTCAGCACCTTCTGGAGTCGAGGCTTCCCCGCGGCGTCGTCGTGAGGTGCCAGGCCTCGTTCCTGGCCGGGGCCTCCAGCGTGCCGGAACCCGACATCGCCGTCGTGCCCGGTCGCGCCGAAGACTACTGGCAGCGCCATCCCTCTGAGGCCCACCTCATCGTCGAAGTGGCCCTCAGCTCGTTGATCCAGGATCGTCTCACCAAGTCGGCGATCTACGCCGCCGCGGGCATCCCCTGCTACTGGATCGTCAACCTTCGGGACAACTGCATCGAGGTCTTCGGCGGCCCCATCCCGGAGCAGGGCCGATACGGCAGCGCAGTTCGTGCCACCGGCTCCGACGTCCTCGTCATCGACGCCTTTCCGTCGGTCCGTTTCGAAGGCCGCGAATTGCTGCCTCCTCCGGGGATCGAATTGGGACCGGGCTACCTCTCGACCTGACCGAAGGCTCCGAGAGCCGGCCGGGAGTGGCCATCCGAGACGGTGACGGGCCGCTCGAGCGGCCGTCCGCAGGGCACTTGCGACGCCTGCGCCCGTCCTGCCGGACGGTCCCCGTGCGCAGTCGGCCCTGTCGGGCGCGAGGGCTTTGAATCCGGGAAGTTGCGCCGCTAAGGTGCCGCGACTTTCGGACGCATGTTGCGGACCACAAGGGGCCTTAGCCGGTGCGAACTACCTTTTCCCGTCGTGATCTCGTCGTTTCCCGGATTCCCGCCCTCGTGGCGAGCCGGGGGCTGACCCTCCCTCTGGTGGCCCTTGCGATGGTCTTCACCGCCAATTGCGGTGGGGGAGGCAACGCCCAGAACCCGCCGCCGCCTATCGTCGTGATCGATGCCGAGTCCCAGTTCGTCGATGTGGGCCAGCGCTACTTCCTCGACGGTAGCCAGACCACCGATCCCGACGGCGACTTCGAGGACATCCAGTTCCAGTGGCGCCTGATCCGCGGCGGCCTCGACACCACCTTCGACGATCACTGCCGCGAGGATTTCGACGAGATCTGCTTCTCCAACGACGACGACCACTGCAGCACTAACACCGAAATCTTCTGTGACGACGACGACGACTGTCCCGGCCTCCAGACCTGCGTGCTGAACTCGGGGACCACCTCCCCGGACTGCACCATCGGCATCTGCGGCATAGGGGAGGGGAACGACGGCGTGGAGGCCACCATGCTGGCCAACGTGGCCGGTCCCTTCACGGTGCGTCTCACTGCCGTCGGGGCCCAGGCCAACGGCACCAAGAACAAGGTGCTCGACACCTATCCGTCGCTGTTCGTGGTCGGATCCCTGGTCGAGTTCGGCGGAACCGGCGGCGCTCTCGTCGGTGAAGTCACCGACGCCGCCGAATTTGCCACGGGCGCCATCCGAGGCGCCGGCATTCCGACGAGCGGCAACCTTCTTTTGATCGACGCGGACCTCGGCCTGCTGCGCGAGTTCGACCTGCGTGGCGGCACCATCACCGGCCCCTTCGGCGAGAGCGACAACTTCCTGGTGGACCCGGTCGCCATGACGTTCCACCCCGACAGCAAGCGTCTCTACGCGGCCGAGGACGGCGGCAGGGTGCTGATCTTTGACGGGACGACGGGCCTGCTCATCACCACCTTCGGCAACGTGGGGACTTCGCCGACCGGCATGCGCTTTTCGCCGGTCAACGGCGACCTGCTGGTGGTCGATGGCCAGCCCGGCGCCGGCGTGAAGGCCTTCGGCGCCAATGGAAATGCGAAGGGCGTGCTGGGCGACACCGACACGGCGGTGAGCGAAGCCGTGGACCTCGATTTCCTGCCGGAATCGAACCGCCTGCTGATCGCCGACCGCACCGGCAAGGTGGTGGCCTGCGACGCCGACGGCACCGATTGCGGGCAATTCAGTGCCGGCGCCGACAACCTGCTGGCTGCCGGCAGCCCGAGCGCCATCGCGGTCAATCCGTCCTGGGAGAGCACGTCGGCCGACGTCCTCATCGCCGATCCGGTCGGCGAGAGGGTGATCGCCTGCAACTCGAACGGAACGGGCTGCGGCACCTTCGGCGAAACCGACGAGATCGACTCGGAGTTCTCCGACGTGTTCTTCGCGCCGACGTCGGCGCCGACTACGACATCGACTTCGTCCACCACGACGACGCTGCCGGAAAACTGACGACGACGTCCGCGGGGGGCCGATGCCGAACCGGGACAGGGCGTTCTTTGAGGAACAGGAAGGGACGCTGTTGGCGCCCTGGGCCATGCAGTCGCGGCTGAGCCGCGGCCGCGCGTACCCCGAGCCCGAGCATCCTTTCCGCGTCGCGTTCCAGCGCGACCGCGACCGCATCATCCATTCGAGCGCTTTTCGGCGCCTCGAGTACAAGACCCAGGTCTTCGTCAACCACGAGGGCGACTACTACCGAACCCGCCTGACGCACACGATGGAGTGCGCGCAGATCACGCGCACGGTGGCCGGTCGCCTTGGGCTCAACCGCGATCTCGCTGAGGCGGTGGCCTTGGCCCACGACCTCGGCCACACGCCGTTCGGCCACGCCGGCGAGCACGTCCTGGCCGACCTCATGAAGGACCACGGCGGCTTCGACCACAACAGCCAGAGCCTGCGCATCGTCGAGGTGCTCGAGCAGCGTTACCCGAACTTCGACGGCCTCAACCTCACGTACGAGGTCCGCGAAGGCATCGTGAAGCACTCCGGGCGCTTCGACCGTCCGCGGGTGGCCGACTTCGACGCTTCGAGCGCGCCGCCGCTGGAGGCCCAGATCGTCGATTACTGCGACGAGGTGGCCTACAACGCCCACGACATCGACGACGGCATCCAGTCGGGGCTGATCACCCTGGAGGACCTCGAAGGGGTCGAGCTGTGGGACGAGGCCTACGGCGAGGTGCGACGGGCCCATCCGGCAGCCAGCGCCTCGGTGCTGCGCTACCAGGCCGTCCGGCGCCTGATCGACCGCATGGTCGGGGACCTGATCGCGGCCATCGAGGGCCGCATCGAGGCCCTCGGCATCCGGACCATCGAGGACCTGAGGCAGGCCATGCCGCCGATCGCCGGGCCCAGCGACGAACTGGACGCCAAGGTGAAGATCCTCAAGGCCAGGCTCATGGAGAGGCTCTACCAGCACCAGCGGGTCCGCCGCATGGGAGCCAAGGCCGGCCGGGTGATGAGGGGGCTCTTCGAGGCCTACATGGCCGACCCCCGGCAGATGCCGCCGCACATCGTGGACCGGGCCTTGGGCGACACGACGATGCCGAGGGTGATCGCCGACTACATTGCCGGGATGACCGACCGCTTCGCCTTCGAGGAGTACGCCAAGCTCTTCGATCCCTTCGAGAAGGTCTGAGCCGCGCCGGGCCGGAAGGCCTGCAGGCCAGAAACCCCCAGCAGCACCAAGCCCTTCGGCGCCTTTGCGGCGGGGGAGGCCTGCGCCCGGAGGTTCGCGGCCGTCCCCGGGCGGTCACGTCACGTAGTTTACATAATATATCTTATCAGACGTTGGCCTGTAGCTCCCACATGGAAATGTCCGGTTCGTCCCATTTAGAAATGTCCGGTTTCGGGCCACACGGGTGGCATGACGGAGCACCTGACCTTGCCCGCGGAGCCGCCGGCCTGGCCAGCACCAGACGCGGACGACCGAGCCATCGAAAGATCCCCGGCCGTCCGGGAACGGGCCCTTGGGCTGATCCGGGCGCACTACTGCGACTTCGGGCCGACCCTGGCCTGCGCGACGGGAAAGCTGTCGGCAGCATGGCTGCAAGCCAGAGCGACGCCGCCTGCTTCGCGGCCCGCCTCAGGGCGCGCAGCCGCCCGAGCCCGGCGTGTAGATGTTGCCCGGGTCGCTGCCGCACCAGCTGACGAGCGTGCTCTGGCGCCGGATCCTCGCCGGACCCGGCAACCCGATCACGCTGTTGCGGCCGCCGCCACTGGTGGTCGGCATACAGATGGCCGCCGCCGTCACCGGCTGGCTGGGGTGAGCCGAGCCGCTCGCGTCGATGGTGTCGAGGAAGCAGCCTTGGCGGATGGCGAGGTCGCACTCGCCTGCGTCGATGCCAATCACTCCCGGCGCGCAGTCCTCGTTGTGGGTACAGGCGAGCACGCCGGAGCCGTTGGCTTTGACGACACCGTCGCAGAACAGCGCATCCGGTCCCGTCGTGCACTTGCCGGTCCCATCCCCGATGTCGGAACACTCCAAGTCGTCGCACTGGTTCGGCGCCGCAGCTCCGTTGGAGGACGACGAGCACCTCGACGGATTGCAGTCGCCCGCCGTCTCGCCCAGGCACTCTGCGTCGCTCAGGCAGGTCTTCGTGGTCTTCTTGCTGCAGCGCTTCTGGGCTCCCACCGGGATGCACGGACCGACGTCCAGGTCCTGGCAGTCCGTGTTCGACAGGCAACGGAACGTGGCTCCCAGGGAGCAGTTGCCCTCGAAGCCGGCGCATTCCTCGTGGGTGTTGCACGCGACGCTGGTGTCACCGCTGCACAGGCGGCAGGGACACGAGAAGCCCGAGAACGCGCCGCCGCAGGACACTCCGGAAGCCAGGTTGCTGCCGCCGGTGGTCTCCGCGTAGTGGACGGCCAGGCCCTGTCCCGACACGTTCAAGCCGATGCCCGGGAAACAGTCGAGGCTGTAGCCGGCTCCTCCTCTCTCGCCCGGCCTCGCGGGGAAGCTCGTGTTGGCTGCATCCACGTCGCAGGAAAGCCCGTCGCTACGGCCGCCCACGCAGAAGCCGCCGGCGTTCCCGTCGCCGGCGGCAGGATCCAGGGTACAGGTGCCGCCCTGTTCGCAGTCGTCCTCGGTGACGCAGAGCGCGCCGGCGTCGTTGGAGCAACGGCCGCCGCAGATCGGACAGGGACTCGTCGCGGTCGATCCGGTGTAAACGCCGACGCGCATGGAGACGGCCAGGCTGCTGGCGCCCGAGTCAACGTCCACGGTCCCGCCCACGTCGGCCGCCAGGCGGTGGACGAAACAGAATGGGGTTCCGCCGATCGACAGCGGCAGCGGAGGACCGTCGAAGCACTGGCACTCGGAGGCGGCCGGACAGTCGTCGGCGTCGGGGCTGAAGGGCTCGTCGCATCTGACCCGGGAGTCGTTCGAGCAGCGGCAGTTGCCTGCAGAGGGATCGATGCCCTCGACCGTGCACTCGCCGCAGGGCGCGTCGCTGGCGTCGCAATCGACGCGGACCCGCAGCCGGGAACCGTCGTTCAGGTCGCCGTCGTGTCCGAGGCCCGTCCAGCCGAGGTCGTAGTCGGTGGCGGTGCGGCAGAGGCCGACGGCAGAGTCGCAGT
>JBHEPB010000299.1:0-6574 GCA_046260515.1 Binatia bacterium | reverse complement strand
CGCTCCTCGCGCTGTCCCCGCTGCGGCAGCGACCTGCGCTGCTGCCTGAACTGCCGCTTCCACGACATCTCCTCCTACAACGACTGCGCCGAACCGTCGGCCGAGCGCGTGCTGGAGAAGGACAGGGCGAACTTCTGCGACTACTTCTCGCCGGGCGGAGCGGTGGGGGCCGCTGCGGGCTCCACCACGTCGGCCGCGGCCGGTAGCGGCGGGCTTTCGGAACTCGAGAAGCTGTTTCGCAAGGGGTAGGCGGCGGGAGTTGCCGCTGCCTGGTCATCGCCCGCGAAACACCGGCGCCCTCTTCTCGCGCATCGCGCGGATGCCTTCGGCGGCGTCTTCGCTGGTGAAGGTCACCGCCTGCACCGAGGCCTCGCGCGTCAGCGCATCCTCGATGCTGCGACCTTCGCTGCCGCGCAGGGTCTGCTTGGTGCCGCGCACGGCCAGGGGTGCCGCTGCGGCGATCTCGCCCGCAAGACCTTCGACCACCGCCTCGAAGTCGTCGCCCGCGATGCGGTTGGCGATGCCGAGGGCCAGCGCTTCCTCCGCGCCCACCAGTCGCCCGGTGTAGAGCAGGTCGGCCGCGGCCGAGGGGCCGATCAGACGGGGCAGGTTCCAGGTGGCGGCCATGCCGGGGTGGATGCCGAGGCGCACGAAGGTCATGCCCACCTTGGCGTCGCGATGCATCACGCGCAGGTCGGCGGCCAGGGAAAAACAGAAGCCGGCGCCGATGGCGTGGCCGTTGATGGCCGCGATCGAGGGCACGCGAAGGTCTCGCACCGACAGGAAGGCGCGGTAGAAGTTCTCGCCGCCGCCGAGGCCCTCGGCCTCCTCGCCGCTTCCGGCCTCGGCCCCGAGGGTTTTGAGGTCGGCTCCCGAACAGAAGCCCTTTCCCGCCCCGGTGACGACGACCACGCGCACCGCGTCGTCGGCGTTCAGTTCCTCGACGGCGCGGGCGATCTCGCGGCCCATGAGCGGCGTCATCGCGTTGCGCTCTGCCGGCCGGTGGAGAGTGATGCGGCCGATGGGGCCGCCCCTGGTCACCTGGATCTGCTGGAAAGACATCGTTGCTACCCCGGCGTCGCGTCAGTAGAATCCGCGACCACTAACGCGCCACGTCGATGCAGTCAAAACGGCGCTCGACAGCGCCGCCCGCGAAGAGGCCTTCCTGTGACACCATCCCGATTCTCCTTCCTGCACGCTTTCGCTGTCGTGTGTGCGCTTTCGATCCTCGCCGGCGCTTCCCTTCTTCCGGTCCGCGCCGAGGCCCAGGAGGCCGCGGCGGACGAAGCGGCCGTCCTCGCGATGATCGGGAGCGCAGCTCCGCCGCAGCGGGTCGCCGCCCTGTCGGTCCGCCTCAAGGTTGCCTCGCCGCCAGCGGACGCAGCGGACGTTCCCCCCGTGAATCTGTTCGCGGTCCTGCGCAACGTCGGCACGGCCGGCGCTCCCAGGTACGAAGCCTCCGGTCTTTCCCTCGATCTGATCCCCGACTCCGTACCGACCATTCGCATCGAGAAAGCGCGAGTCGCCCTCCTGCCGGCCGCCGACGGCCGCTCCTGCCGCTTCGAACTGTCGGGTTCGCCTTTCGGCCAGACGACGATCCTGGAAGTGACCGGCACGGTGACTTGGGCTTCGGGGCCTGCCGGAGGCGACGGACTCGAGCTGGAGTTCCGCCTCGACGGCGCTCCCGTCGAAGCCGTGCGCGCCTGGCTGCCCGAGCGCATGGATCCGAGTTTCCGCGGAACCATTCGCGCAACCGGCAAGGCTGCCGGCGTCGTCGGCGAAAGGACGACGGAAGACGCGCCGGCCACGCCGCTTCGAGGCGACGTGGAAGCCTCCATCGACTGGCAGATCCTCGGCCGCACGGCGCCGCTCACCATTCGCAGCCAGTGGTCCCTGGACGACCGCATGGTGAGGCTGCGCGACGGGCGCATGGAGTGGCAGGGACAGGCCCTCGACCTGCGCGGATGGTTCGACCCCGCCAAGGACGGCAAGATGGACCTCACCGCGAGTTTCGCGAACGTGGATACCCTGCGCATTGCCACCGACTGGGCGGTGCCCGAAGCCTGGCGCCCGAAGTCGAGCCTCAGCGGCGCGTTCACCCTCAAGGGCCATCCCGGAAGGGGCCTGCTCAACTTCGAGGCCAAGGCTCCTGCCATCGAGGTGCCTGCCCTCGGCGGCTACACCGTCCGGGTGGACGAAGCGGGGCTGAAGGGCGCCCTGCTCGCGATCAACGCCGACGTGTCCGTCAGCCTGGTCTCCGGCACGCTGCGCGTCGGCGACTTCGACCTGGGGTCGATGCCCGTCGGGGTGCGCTGGTGGCGCGACAAACTCACCGTGAGCAATTCGAACACCAACCTGTGGGAAGGCTCGAACGATGCGGGCCTGGCCTACCTGCCGGCGGAGCACCCGGCCTTCACCTTCGCCGGCCGCGTGAGCAACGCGAAGGCCCCCGCGATGGCGGCCGGCCTCGTGCCGTGGCTGGCGCTGGACGTGGACGGGGCATCCTCGGCTTCCTACAGCGTTGGCCAGGACTCCTCGCGCCAACCGATCTGGAGCGCACGCGCTTCGCTGGTGACGGGTCGTCTCGGCGGCGCCGACCTCTTCGCTCGCACCCTCGAAGTGCTGGCCGGCGCTGATCCGGCTCTCGCCTCTGCGGAGGCGGCCGGCCTTCTTCCCAAGCCGAGAAGCGGCACGGGCACCCGCGTGGACAAGCTGTTCTTCCAGTTGGAGAAGAAAGGCGACGACTTCGAGGTGGGCGGCCTTTACCTGAGGGGCGGAAAGTTCCAGCTCGACGGCGACGGCCGCTTTTCGCGCGGCGCGGGACTGCAGCTCCAAGGAACGATGACGATACCCGCCGAGGCGGCCGACAAGCTTCAGGCTTCGGCGCCGTGGATCGCGCCGCTGCGCGCGGGCGGCGCCGACCTCCACGTGGGCGTGGTGGTGAGCGGGCCGCCTTCGTCGCCGGTGCTAACCCTGGCGCCCGCCTTCGCCGACCTGCTGGCCCGGGCGAAACGCGGAGAGGCCGTTTCCGCGACCGGCGTGTACGAGGCCAGGCAGGTGGGCGATCCGAACCTGGCGACCATTCCCGCCGATCCAAGCGCCATCCAGCCCTAGTGATCGGCCTGCTGCTGCTGGCGGCCCTCGTCGCGGCACTCGGCGCTACGGGGTACCGCGTGGCCAGGCGTCGCCGCCGCCGCCGCCTGCTCGCGGCCCTGGCCGGAGGCAGCAGGCCAACGGCGATTGATGTGGACGCCTTCACCGAGATCGAGGATCACCTGACGCTTCGCGAGTGTCCCTGCGGCGGGTTACTGGCCAGTCTCGGCGAACGCAGCGAGACGGTCGGGCCTCGACGGTGGAGGGTGGTGAGGGTGGAGTGCCGGCGCTGCGAGGAACTTGGAGAAGTGTGGTTCGATGTCACCACGGCCTACCACTGAGCGACCTCTGCCGGCGGGCGATGCCGCCATCGACGCCGGCGAGCACGAGTTCGACGCCGTGCTCGGCGTGTACACGATCTTCCTCGTGGTGCCGCGGGTCGAAGTGGTCTACTCGCGCCTCGTCGTCGAATCGTGGGAAGACTTCGCGGTGCCGCGAACGGTGCAGCGCTTCTGGCAGGGCGACCCGGGCCGCGGCCTTGCGGGCGACGATCGTTTCTCGCTCGTGGTGGTGCTGGCGGTGCCGGACTTCATCCAGCCCTGCGCGCGGGGCCTGGAGAGGATCTGCCGTGAGATCGGCGGTTTTCAGGTGCCTTCCACGCCGGGCCTCTGCGAGGCGCTGCGCCGCGACCTGCTCGATCCCGAAGCGTCCGGCGGGCCTTCGGACTGACCCAGACTTCGGCGGCTTCGCCCGCCGGATTCCCTAGGCCGTCTTGCCCGCCTCCTCCGCCGCCGGGGGCTTCTCGCGGCCGAAGAACCAGGCCACACCGATCGACACGCCGTAGAGGAAGAGCAGGGGCACGGCCATCATCAGCTGGCTGGCGGCGTCGGGCGTGGGAGTGAGCACCGCGGCGACGATGAAGATGCCGAGCACCGCGTAGCGCGAATAGGTGATGAGCTGGCGATGGTCGACAAAGCCCGCCCTGGCCAGGAAGAAGATCACCACCGGCATCTCGAAGGTGACGCCGAAGGCCAGCATCATCCTGGAGGTGAAGGAGAGGTATTCGCTGATCCTCAGCACCGGGTCCACGCCGATGTCGGCGTACTCCTGGAGGAAGAAGGGGAAGCCGACCGGGAAGACCAGCAGGTAGCAGAACGTCGCCCCGGCCAGGAAGAAGAAGGTGCCGAAGAGCACGAACCATTTGGCGTAGCGGGCCTCGTGGCTCTCCAGGCCCGGCGCCACGAACCTCCACAGCTGGTAGAGGATCACCGGCAGCGCGAGGAACACGGCGCCCACGAAGGAAACGCCGATGCGCGTGAAGAAGGCCTCGGCGATGCCGGTGCCAACGATCTGGAACTTGAGGTGGTGGGCCTCGGCCGACTGGCGCAGCGGGGCTTCGAGGATCCCGAAGAGGAAAGAGGAGTTGGGATAGCAGACGGCGAACGTGACGGCGACGGCGAGCACCGCGCGCGCGAGGCGCTTGCGCAACTCGGCCAGATGGCCGGTCAGCGGCAACTCGACGTCGGCCATGCCCGTGAGATCAGGCCGAAGCCTTGGGGTCGCCTGTCGTGGAAGTGCCGGCGTCGCCTTCGGCGTCGGCGCCGCTTTTCTCGCCGTCCTCGTCGCGCGCGTCGGCGGCTTCCTGGGCGGCGGTCTCCATCGGCGAGCCGGGGCGGGTGGTGCGCGAGACCCGGCGGGTGTCGGTGGGCCGCGCCGCGCGGGCGGCCTCGCGGGCCGGTTCCTCGACGGCGCGGCGCGCTTCGTCGAGCTCGGCGTTGATGTCGGCGGTGGCGCGGCGGAACTCGGCCAGGCCCTTGCCGAGGCCGGCGGCGAGCTCGGGCAGTCGCTTGGGCCCGAGGACCAGCAAGGCGATGACCAGGATGACGATGAGCTCGGTGGGCCCGATGCCGAACATGACCGGACGCTAGGAGGCACCCGGGGGACTGTCAACCCCCTTGCCCGCTTCGTTGCCCGCGCGGGGCGATTCAAGCAAAGAAGCCGCATGCGACGCACCGGCCTCCTGCACGACCGCCGCTTCCTCGGCCACGACACCGGCCGTCACCATCCCGAGACGGCCGAGCGCGTGGCGGTGCTTTGCGACCTCTTCGAGAGCGGAGCCTACGACGGTTGCGTCCGGGTGGATCCCCGCCTGGCCACGGACGAGGAGCTTCGCCGCGTGCACGGCCACGACCACGTGGCCGGCGTGGCCGCCAGCGCCGGGCGGCCGCATACCCAGTTCGATCCGGACACGCCGGCCTCGCCCGGATCCTTCGAAGCCGCGCGCCTGGCCGCCGGCGGCGCGATCGCGATGGCGGACGCCATCCTCGACGGCGACATCGACAACGGTTTTGCCGCGGTGAGGCCGCCGGGACACCACGCCGAGGCCGACCGCCAGATGGGGTTCTGCCTCTTCAACAACGTGGCGGTGGTCGCCCGCCACCTCACCGACGAACGCGGGCTGTCGCGCATCCTCGTGCTCGATTGGGACGTCCACCACGGCAACGGCACCCAGCACAGCTTCTACGATTCGAGCGAGGTGCTGTACGTGTCCACTCACCAGTACCCTTTCTATCCCGGGACCGGCGCGCCGTCGGAGCTCGGTCGCGGCGCCGGAAGAGGCTACACGGTCAACGTGCCGATGCCGGCCGGCGCCGGCGACAGCGAATACCTGGCCGCGTTCCGCGACCTCGTGCTTCCGGTGGTCTTCGACTTCTCCCCGCAGTTCGTGCTGGTTTCGGCCGGTTTCGACGCCCACCGCGACGATCCCCTGGCGTCGATGTCGCTCAGCACCGACACCTTCGCCGCGATGACCGACGCGATGGTCGCGGTGGCCGACGAGAGCGCCGACGGGCGCGTGCTGCTGCTGCTGGAAGGAGGCTACGACCTCGGCGCGCTCACGTCGTCGGTGGCAGCCAGCGTGGAAAGGCTCGGTCGCCCCCGCGCCTTCGACGGCGGCTCCGGTGAGATGACGCCGTGGACCCACGCCGCGCGCGACGCTCTCTCCCACTTCTGGAAAAGCCTCTGAGCGCAGGCTGGCGAGGCGTCAGTTCGGAAAGACTTCTTCTTCGGTGGGCGGGGGCGGCGGGTTGGCGGGGTTGTTGTCCCAGAGGCGGCGGGGCGGCGCGGCGGGCGGAACCGTTGCCGGCGGCGCGGTTGCCGACGGAGGCTGGGGGCGCTCCACGGGATCCGGGGCATCGAAAGGGTCGGGTTCGAGGGTCGCGGGCGGCGCGGCAGGCGGGGGAGGCGGCGGCGTCGGCGCCTCCGGATTGCGGAAAAGGCGAACCTCGGTGCCGCCCGAGGGCGTCGGCATCTCTTCGGCTCTCAGGCGACCGGGCTCGCGGTGGGGGGCCGGGTTGTAAGGGTAAAGGGGCGGCGGCGGCTCGGAAGCCCAGCGATCCGAGGGCCGGGGGTCGAGATCACTCTCGGAGGGCCAGCGCGGATCGCCGCCCATGGCCGGGGCGGGCGTCGCAGGCGAGGCGGG
>JBHEPB010000193.1:0-4604 GCA_046260515.1 Binatia bacterium | reverse complement strand
GGCCAGCGCCGCTACGTCCAGTCCCTGTCCACCTACGCGCGCCTCTTCCTCGAGCAGATGCAGAGGCCCGACGTTGATTCGATCAGCGACATCCCGCCGGCCCTGGCCCTCGAACAGAAGAACGCCATCAAGAACGCCCGCTCCACCGTGGGCACCGTAACCGAAGTCCACGACTACATGCGCCTGCTCGTCACCCATGCCGGCGTCGTTCTTTGCGGCGAATGCTCGGGGGAGGTGCGCGCCGACACGGTTTCGTCGGCGGCCGAGGCCCTGGTGGCCAGCCACGCCGGGCGCCGCGTGGCGGTGACGGCGAGCGTGGACTTCCACGGCATGGACGCCGCCGAGGCCCGCGACACCCTGCAGCGCCAGGGCTACGGCCGCCTGCTGGTGGGCGGCGCGGCGGTGGCCCTGGACGAGGTGGACGAGAGCGCCTTCGCCGGCGGCCACGTGGAAGTGGTGGTGGACCGCCTTGCGGTTTCCGCCGAGAGGGCGACGCGCGCGGCCGAAGCCTTCGCTCGGGCCTTCCAACTCGGCGCCGGCAACGCGCGCGTGGTCGGCCTCGACGAGGCCGGCGGCGAGGTGAGCTTCACGACGCGCCTGGCCTGCCGCAAGTGCGGCCGCGACCACGCGGTTCCCACGCCCCACCTGTTCAGCTTCAACAATCCGCTCGGCGCCTGTCCCCGCTGCGAGGGCTTCGGGCGCATCGTGGATATCGATCCCGACAAGGTGGTGCCGAACAAGCGCCTGTCCCTGTCGGACGGGGCCGTCGCGCCCTGGTCCACGCCCGCCTACGTGGACTTCCAGCAGAAGTTCCTCCAGGCCGCGGAAAGGCGGGGCATCTCCACCCAGATCTCGTTTTCGCAGCTGGCCGACGAGGACAAGCGCTGGATCTTCGATGGCGACAAGAGGAGCCCCGGCGTCCAGGGCTTCTTCCGCTGGCTGGAGGAAAGGCGCTACAAGACCCACGTCCGCATCCTGCTGGCCCGCTACCGCAGCTACCGCACCTGCACCGACTGCAAGGGCGCCCGCCTGAAGCGCGAAGCCCTCAGCGTACGCGTCGCGGGAAAGAACATCGCCGAGCTGAGCGCGATGCCGATCACGAAGCTGGCGCGCTTCGTCGGCCGCCTGGAACTCGACACGAGCGCGGCCTCGCGCACCGACTCGGTGGTGCGCGAGCTGCGCTCCCGCCTCGGCTACCTGGAGGAAGTCGGCCTCGGCTACCTCACCCTCGACCGCCAGGCCCGTACCCTTTCCGGCGGCGAGGCCCAGCGCATCCACCTGGCTTCCGCCCTCGGGAGCGCCCTCACCGATACCCTCTACGCGCTGGACGAACCGACGGTGGGCCTGCATCCCCGCGACGGGCGGCGCCTGCTGAAGGTGCTGAGGCACCTGACGAAGATGGGCAACACCGTGGTGCTGGTGGAGCACGACCCCACCATCATCGAGGGCGCCGACCACGTGATCGACCTGGGGCCCGGCGGCGGCGCCGGAGGCGGCAACGTCCTCTACGAAGGCAAGGCCTCGGGTCTTCCCGGCCGCGAGACCGCCACGGGCCGCCTGCTGCTCATCCGCACCGTGCACCGCCAGGAGAAACGCGCCGCCAAGGTCCTCGACCGCGGCTCACTGGCGATCCGCGGCGCCACCGAGAACAACCTCCACATCGACCGCGTGGAGATTCCGCTGGGCCGCTTCGTGTGCGTCACCGGCGTGTCGGGCTCCGGCAAGTCCACGCTCGTCGAGCAGGTGCTGCACGAGAACTGGCTGCTGCAGAAGGGCCTGGGCGGCCACGATGCCGGGGCCTGCACCGGAATCGACGGCTTCGAAAAGCTCGACGACGTGCTGATGATGAGCCAGTCCTCCATCGGCCGCTCGGCCCGCTCCAACCCGGCCACCTACCTCAAGGCCTACGACGACATCCGCAAACTCTTCGCCGCCACGCCCCAGGCCCGGCGCGGCAAGATCACGCCGGGGTCCTTTTCCTTCAACACGCCGGGCGGGCGCTGCGAGCACTGCCAGGGCACCGGCATCACCACCCTCGAGATGCACTTCATGGCCGACATCGAGGTGCCCTGCGACGAATGCGGGGGACGGCGCTTCAAGCACGCCGTGCTCGAAGTGCGCTACCGCGACCGCAACATCAACGACGTGCTGGCGATGACGGTGGACCAGGCGGCCGAGTTCTTCGCGGACCGCGCCTCGGTGGCCGCCAAGATGAACTGCCTGCGCTCGGTGGGTCTTGGCTACCTGACGCTCGGGCAGTCCACGTCCACGCTGTCGGGAGGCGAGGCCCAGCGCCTCAAGCTGGCCGGCTTCCTCGTCGAGGAGAAGCGCGGGCGCGGGTCCCTCTTCATCTTCGACGAGCCGACCACGGGGCTGCACCTCCAGGACATCCACACGCTGATCGGCGTGCTCGACGGCCTGGTGGCGCGCGGGCACTCGGTGCTGGTGGTGGAGCACCACACCGACTTCATCGCGCACGCGGACTGGGTGATCGACCTGGGGCCGGAGGGCGGCGACAAGGGCGGCAAGGTGGTGGTGGCCGGCACGCCCCTGGACGTGGCGAACTGCGACGCCTCGCACACCGGAGCGGAACTCAAACATCTGTTGGGTATCTAGGCCCGAGGCAGCCGGGTTGGCCGCCCCTTCCCCGCTTTCTTTCCCGTGCCGGTCGCCTTGAGTGACGGGTGACCGGGCCCTAGACTCCGCGCAAATCCACGGCGATCAGCGGCCTCGGGGGTAGCGAGTTTGGTGACGGAATATGTGACCTCCGCTACACCCGGGCAGGTGCCGGCCGTGGCGATGGCAGGCCCTCGGCCCGATCTGCTCGAAGGGTATCTCGCCGAGTGCCGCGGCCTGGTGCTCGACGAGATCCGCCGCATCGTCCCCGCTGATTCGTCCACGAGCGGGCGCCTCTACGAACTGATGCTCGACTACCCCCTGCGCGATGCGAAGGCCCTGCGGCCCGCCCTCGCCATCGCGACCTGCCGGGCCCTCGGGGGAAGGCTGTCGTCGGTGCTGCGCTCGGCCGCGGTCCTGGAGCTCTACCACAACGCCTTCCTGATCCACGACGACGTCGAGGACGAGTCGTTGCTGCGCCGCCGGTCGGCCACTCTCCACCGTACCCACGGCGTGCCGATCGCGGTCAACGTCGGGGACGGGATGCTCGCCCTCGCCCTGACGCCCCTGCTCGACAACATGGACCTGCTCGGCATGGGCAAGGCGCTTCGCATCCTCCAGGAGGTCGGCGCGATGGCGCGGGCTTCCGCCGAAGGGCAGGCGATGGAACTCGACTGGATCCGCTCGGGATGCCCGTCGTTCGAGGACCGGCGCTACCTGCACATGATCTACAAGAAGAGCGCCTGGTACACGTTCGTGACGCCGATGGCCGTGGGATCCATCGCCGCCGGGGCGCCCGGCTCGTTGTCGCGGCGCCTGCGATGGTTCGCGGTCCAACTGGGGCTGGCCTTCCAGATCCAGGACGACGTGCTCAACCTCGTCGGGGAACAGCAGGCCTATGGCAAGGAGATCGACGGCGACCTCTGGGAAGGCAAACACACGCTGATCCTGATGCACGCCATGCGCCGGGCCTCCAGCACCGATCGCCGGCGCGCCAGCAGCATCCTGGCCAAGCGACGTCCCCTCGGCGAGGCTCCTGCTTCGTTCGCCCGGCTGCTGGCTCAGCTGGAGGCCGAAGGTCACCTGGATGCAACGGCCCGGCAGCGCCTGCTGCAGGGACAGGAGGCGCAAGGCGCCGCCTTCCGCACCCAGGAGGACGTCGCCTTCCTTCGCCGCCTGATCGAGGACGCGAAGTCCATCGGCTACTGCCGGCAGGCCGCCCGCCGGAGGGCCCGGCACGCGCGCGGGCTGCTCGCCACGGCCCTGGCCGGACGCGCCGCCTCCGTCCATTCCGAGTTCCTCGAAAGCCTCGTCGGGTTCGTGGTCGAAAGGGACCGCTAGGAGATCCGTATGCGCAGCATCAACGACTTTGTGGGTACATTGCGGGAAGTTCCCTCCGACCGGCTGGTCGAACTGCTGCGCGAGGTGCACCTGGGGCGGACGCCCGGCGCTCCTTCGCCGTCGTCCGTATCGCAGCGCGCCGGGGAAAGCGGCCGTTCCGGCGACACCCTGCGCGAACCCGCCGGGGACCAGGACGAAGGTGAAGCGCAGCGTTTCTTCGTCGACCTGGAGAGGCGGCTGACCGAACAGAGGACGACGGCCGAGGCCCTCATCCAGCGGCTGCGGCTGCGCGACCGCGCCCGGCGCGTGGAGGCGCCCCGTCCGCCGTCCCAGCAACTGCTGAAACTGGTGGCCCTGCCCGGCACGGTGGCCGGCGGCAGGTTCCTGGTCCTGAATCCGGACGACAGGGACCTGCGCCTCGAGTTCCGGGTGGGCGAGGCTCGCTTCCGTGATCGCCGGGAGGCCGCCTGTCCGGAGGTTTCGCTGGCTCCGGCCGTCCTGACACTGGCCCCGCGGCAGCGGCGCCTCGTCCGCCTGGAGGTCGACCTCCGGCGGACGCCGCTCGTTGCCGGCGAGTTCGTGGAGATCCCCGTCGATGCGATGGCCGGCGGAAAGTCCGTGATGAAAGTCTGGGTCGAGATCGCAAT
>JBHEPB010000161.1:0-18467 GCA_046260515.1 Binatia bacterium | reverse complement strand
CGCGGCGGCTCGGAGACCGGGAATGCCCTACTCGAAGACTTGCAAGGAGCGGCGCACCGGGCTGAAGATGCGAAGCCGATTGCTACCCGAAAATCTTGCCGGGGTTGAGGATGCCGTTGGGGTCGAGGCTGCGCTTCACGGCCGAGAACAGCGCGACGCCGCCGTCGCCCAGCTCGCCGCGCAGCCATTCCTTGCGCACGCGGCCGATGCCGTGGTGATGCGCGATGGTGCCGCCCAGTTCGATGGTGGTCTCGATGGTCGTCCTCCACGCCTTGTCGTAGATGGCCAGGGCCGCGCGCGGGTCGGCTTCGGCGGCCACGAAGGTGAAGTAGATGTTGGCGCCCTGGGTGTAGCAGTGCGAAACGTGCCCGGACATGGCGAACACGCCGTCGATCTTCGCGCCGCGCTCGTTCACCGTCTCGAAGAGGTCGCCGATGCGGTCCCAGCCGATCGCCACCTCGATGGTGTCGGCCACGAGGCCCTGGCCGAGCAGCTTCTCGAAGGACGGGACGTGGTTGCGGTGCTCGAGCCAGCTCGTGACGGGCTCCTCGCCACGGTCCACGCCGCCGAGCTTCATCACGATGTCGTGCATGGCCGCCGCTTCCGGCTCCACGCGCGCGGCCTCGCCCTCGCTCATCAACAGCAGCACGGGCTTGCCGTCGGCGTTCACCGCAAAGTTGCGGCCGGCCTCAGTGGCGTCGTAGAGGCGGGTCACTGCCGGCGTCCAGCCCGCGCGCAGGATGAGGCGCAGGGCCTCCAGGCCGTCCCTCAGCGTCGGCATGCTGTAGGCCCGGCCCAACTGTTTCGCGGCGGCCGGGTGGATGCGGAAGGTCAGCTCGGTGAAGACGCCGAGGGTGCCCTCGCTGCCCATCAGCAGGTGCTTCAGGTCGGGCCCGGTCGCAGAGCGCGGCACTGGCGGGAGCTTCACGAGGCGGCCTCCAGCCAGGGCCACCTCGCAGCCGAGCAGCATCTGCTCGATGTTGCCGTAGAGGGTGGAGTACTGGCCCGAGGCCCGCGTGGCGCACCAGCCGCCCACGGTGGAGATGGCGATGGACTGGGGCCAGTGGCCCATGGTGTAGCCGCGCGCGGCCAGGGCCGCTTCGAACTCGGAGCCGCGCATGCCGGGCTGCACGCGCACCCACAGCGACTCCTCGTTGATCTCCAGGATGCTGTCCATGCGGCCCAGGTCGAGGATGATCTCGTTGCCGGAAGCCAGCACCGCCCCGCAGACGCCGGAACCGAGGCCGTAGGGAATCACCGGCGTGCGCGTGCGGTCGGCGTACGCCAGCACCGCCGCCACTTCGGCTGCCGAGGCCGGCCTGGCCAGCACGGCCGCTTTCGGCGCTCCGTCGATCCGGGACTCGAGAAGGGATCTCATCCAGTAGTCCCGGCTCCTGGCCGTCACCGCCTCGTCGTCGGTGACCACTTCGAGGCCCGGGGCGGCTTCCCTCAGGCCTGAGGCCAGGTCGGCGGCGCTCTTGGTCGAACTCATGGTCGGTCTCCTCCCGGCTGACGTTTCGGCTGGCTTGCCGGCTCTCTTGCCGATTTTTTTGCCGGCTGTCTCGGCGACGGCGTCGCACCATTGCAGGTCGGCGGCATCAGGCGCTGCGCACCAGCGCCAGCTCGGCGCTCCACTGCCCGGTGGCCTGGGCCAGCTCCTGGCGAATCCTTGCCTCGCTCCAGCCAAGAAGGCCGCCGAGGCACTGGGCCACTTCCGGCGCCGCATCGATGGCCGCCCTCGTGTCGAACATGGCCACGCGCGAGCGGCGCCTCATCAGGTCGTCCAGGCTGGTCACCATTTCGTGATGTACGGCGTACTCCACTTCGGCGTAGCTGAGCTGTTCCAGGGCTCCCACGCGGCCGGCCAGCGCAGCGTGGCCGTGGATCATGTCCACGATCACGCGGGCCGCGGCGCCGTACGTGGACCAGAGGCGGTCTTCCAGCGCCTTGTCGTCCAGCCCGCCGAGGGCGGCGCGCGCCGATTGCTGATCTTCGGCGCTGCCGCCGGCCAGCGCGACGAGGGCCGAGTCCACGGCGGGATCGGCCGCCTTGCCGAGGAGCTTCATCACCTCGGCGCAGACCCTCTCCGACATGCGGCGGTACGTCGTCAGCTTGCCGCCGGCAATGGCCACCACGGGGCCGGGGCCGGTGACGATCTCGTCGCGGCGCGAGATCTCCGAGGGCGACTTGCCCTCCTGGCGAAGCAGGGGGCGCACGCCGGACCAGGTGCCGATGATGTCCGAGGCCTGGGGCGCATCGGCGAAGGTGGCCGCCATCGAATCCAGCAGGTAGCGCGCGTCCTCGGCCGAGACGCCGGGCTCCTCGGGGGCTCCGTCGTAGTGGGTGTCGGTGGTGCCGGCGTACACGCAGTCGCCGCGCGGAACCACGAAGGTGGAGCGGCCGTCGGGCGACTTGAGCACCACGCTGTGCCGCACCGGAAGCCGCGAAAGGGGAAACACCAGGTGGATGCCGCGCGTGAGCTGGAGGCGGGTGGCCGCCTGGCCGCCGGCCGCAGGGGCCGTCGTCGCCATGCCCTGGATCTTCTCGAACCAGGGTCCGGCAGCGTTGACGAGACTACGCGTGCGCACCACCAGGGAGCCGCCGCCGACGTGGTCGCGAAGGCTCACCTTGAGACCGGCGCCGTCGGCCTCCACGCCGATGACCTCGCAGTAGTTGGCCGCCAGGGCCCCGCCGGCCGCGGCCGACTGGACGGTCTCCAGCACCAGGCGGGCGTCGTCGGTGAGGTACTCCTGGAAGACCACGGAACCGGCCAGGGGCGAGGACCTGAGGCCCGGCTCTTTTTCGAGGGTCTCGGCGCGGTCGAGCACCTGGTATTTGTCGCCGGCCTGGTCGCCGGCGAGTTTCTCGAAGGTCCACACCCCAGCCTGCATCTTCATGCGCCCGGCCAGCGAGGCGGTGGGCATCATCATCCAAAGGGGTTCGGCCAGGTGAGGGGCCAGGCGCCTCAGCACCGCCCTCTCGCGAGCAGCTTCGCGGACCAGCGCGATGTCGCCCTGGGCCAGGTAGCGCAGCCCGCCGTGGATCAGCTTGGAGGAGCGGCTGCTGGTTCCCGAGGCGAAATCGCCCTTGTCCACCAGCACGGTGCGCAGCCCGCGCAGCGTGGTTTCGCGGGCCACGCCCGCACCGGTGATGCCGGCGCCGACCACAAGGACATCCGCGACGGTTTCCGCCGCCGCTTCGAGGTTCTTGCGCCGGGCCTGGAGATCAAAGGGTTGGGGACGCACCGGGGCCGCGTACGTCCTCGACCCCGGGGAGTCAACACGACCGCACCCGTCGGCCCCTCCCGCTCCGGGCGACCGTCGGTGTCCTCCGGGAGTGGATAGTACGGGGGAGGATGACGCCGCGCATCATGTTGAAAACAATAGATTTTCGTTGACAGTCGGGAACGCGTTTCAGTAAGTAGCTGGGCCTACTCGCTACCGGCACCGACAACCTGATGGCCTCACCCCTCCGCCGAAAGCCCGCCTCCAACGGGCTGCTTCGTATTTCCGACCTGTCTCGCGAGACGGGTGTCTCCACGGCCACCATCAAGTTCTACATCCGCGAGAAGCTGCTGCCGGCGCCCACGCTCAAGACCGGCCGCAACATGGCCTACTACGACCGGTCCTTCGTCACGCGCATCCGCTTCATCAAGGAACTTCAGCAGAAGCGCTTCCTGCCGCTGGACGTGATCAAGGCCATCCTCGACCAGAACGATTCGATCATCAGCCCTCGCGAGGTCGATACCCTTCTCGGGCTGGAAGGCACGTTCTACGAGGCCATCCACTTCACGCCCGGCCAGCTCCCGATGACCCTCGAGCAGGCGGTCGGGCGCTTCAAGATCGCCAAGGACGACATTGAGTTCGCGGTCCAGCAAGGGGCGTTGGAGCCGGTGGACCGCGGCGGCACGCGGTACTTCGAGGGCGACGACCTGCTGATGCTGGAAACGATGGCCGAACTGGAGCAGGCGGGGCTTCGCCAGGAACTGTTTCCCCAGCAGGTCTCCCTGCCCCTGTACGTCGATGCCATCGAGAAGCTCGCCCACGAGGAACTCAAGATGTTCTCCCGCGCCGTCACGGGGAAGGTCGAGGAGGGACAGGTCGCCACCATGGCGCTGGCCGGCGTGAAGCTGGTGGAACGCTTCATTGTCCTGCTGCGCCGCAAGTTGCTGCTCCGGCTGATCCAGGGGCTGCGACAGGAGAAGGAAGAGGGGAAAAAGGCCAAGGCGGCCGGGTGAGCCCGGCCGGGGATGGAAGTCCGGTTCGCAACGCGGGGTTCGGCAGGGACCGCACTCCGCAGGAAAAAAGAGGGATCATGAGCCGAGAAGCAGCAGTAGCGGTGTTGGGGACAGCCATCGGGACAGCGTCGGGGACAGCCTCGGAACCGCGAAAGTCGAAAACGGTCTGCGTGGAGGATCCAGCCACCAAGATGGTGGAACCCGACACGATGACCCCCCTGCAGTTTTACGACCGCATTTTCGCCGAAGCGTCGCTGGTTCCCGAGAAGAGGCTGATGCTGGCCGTCCTCGAGGACGCCATCGCTTCCTTCCAGCGCGCCTTCATCCAGCCCAAGGCCCTGATCGAGGACGTCGAGGACTTCGACGTCGAGGCTTGGCTCGAATCCGACGACATGAGCTGGCCCTTCTCCTTCGCGAGCATCTGCCAGGCCCTCGACATGGAGCCCGGCTACCTCCGCAACGGCTTGGCCGACTGGCGGTCGCGCGCCCAGCGTGACGGCATGAAGGGACAGGTCTACCGCTTCCCCTTCCGCCGCGTGAACGGCCGCCGTCACAGCATCAACGCCAAGCGGGAGCGCAAGCGCATCCGCCACGCCAAGGCCGGCTGAAGGCCGGACCCGGAGTCGCGGGCCGGCCGCTCGGGAGCTTCCGCGTATAGGTGACTTTGGTCACGTATGCGGCGGAAGAATTCCCGGCGGCCCCCCGCCCGGCTCTTCCAGGGCGAGCGGCAGCAGGTAAGTTGCGGGCCATGGGGAAAGGGCCCACGCCCCTTCGGGCGATTGGTCACGGCTTCCGTATACTCGTGGAACGCGGGGAACGAGGCGGCCCGCCCCGGGGAGGTCCCATGGCCGAACTCCAGGCCGAGCTCTGCCTCGAGATCCTTTCGAGAAGCCCCGTTTTCCAGCCGGCCACTTCCAGCGAACTGGAAAGGCTGGCTCCTCGCTGCACCTGCGAGCGCTACCGGCGCGGCGCCGAGATCCTGAGGAAGGGTACCGTCGGCGACTGCCTCGGGGTCCTCGGTCGCGGTCGCGTCAAAGGCACGCTCCCCTCGCCGGAGGCCGACGGCGAGTTCCTGGTCCAGATGTTCTGGCCCGGCGACGTGTTCGGCGAGGTCGTCATCTTCGACCGCCAGCCCCGGGCGGGCAGTGCCGTGGCCGTCACCGAGGCGGAAATCGTTTTCGTCCCCCGCGTGGACGTCCTCGCCCTGATCGACCGCCGGCCGGCCGTGGCCCTCGGCCTTCTCGAAGGGCTTTGCGACAAGCTTCGCGTGGCGCTCGACCTCAGCCTGGCCATGCGCTTCCTGGACATCCCGTCGCGCCTCTACCGCCGCCTCGGCTACCTCTGCCGCTACGACTCGCGCCTGGAAGGCGGAGGCGTGCGCATCCAGCATGGGCTTTCCCAGAAAGAACTGGCCGACTCGATCGGCGCCTCGCGCGAAGGCCTGAACAAGGTGTTCGGGGAATGGAAACGCGCGGGGCTGCTGGACCACGGGCGCGGCTTCGTCGTGGTGCACGACCCAGCCGCCCTCGCGATGCGCTTGCCGGCTGCGGTGCGGCAAGGCCCCCTCATCGCGGCGACGGGGGCCACACCCGCCGAGGTGACTGCTTCGCCGAGTCGCCGAAGCAGGGTCACCTGCTGACCCGCCCGCTCTCGCGCTACGTCCGGGAACCCAGCTCGCGGGATTTTCTGCCAAAAAAGAAGCCGGGCACCCGTGGAGGAGTTCACGAACGCCCGGCCAAGCTGGGGGAGGCTATAGTCGCGGGACCGTCCCCCAGTTGTCTTCACGATACGCGTTGACGGCGGCACGCATCGTTGACCCACCTATTAACACGGGTTTTCAACGCGCAAGTGTGAGGTACGCTCCACTTCCAAAATGTTTCGGCAGTGGGTGTGTAATAAGGCACACCCGCAGGCACCGGTCGGGCGGAGTCAGCGATCCTTGGGCATTCCGAGGACGCGCTGCGCGATGATGCCGCGCTGGATCTCCGAAGTTCCCGCCGCGATGGTGCGCCCCCGGGAGTAGAGCATCAGGTGGGGCCAGCGTCCCTGCAGCGGCGCGCGTTCGTCGCCGGGAGCGAGGTTCCCGTAGGGGCCGAGCATGTCCACCCCGTCCATCAGCATGCGCTGGTACATCTCGCTCCAGAACAGCTTCTCCATCGAACCCTCGGGGCCGGGGTGTCCCCCGCGCAGTTGCCTGGTGAGGTGGCGCAGCGCCGTCAGGCGCATGGCTTCGCTGTCGATGTAGGCCTGGGCGATGCGCTGGCGACGGATGGGATCCTGCATCGGCGGGCGGCCGAGGGTGTCCCATTCGCCGGCAAAGCGGATGAGGTCCTTCAAGGCGACGCGGGACTGGAGCTGGCGCTGGAACGTCAGCGTCGCCCTCTCGTGCATCAGCAGGGCCACGGCCATGTCCCAGCCCTGGCCTTCCTTGCCCACGATGTTCTCGCGGGGCACCCTCGCGTCCTCCAGGTAGACTTCGTTGAACTCGCTGTCGCCGTTCATCTGGCGAAGCGGCCTCACCTCCACACCGGGCACGCGCATGTCCATGATGAACATGGTGATGCCCTTGTGCTTGGGCACGTCGGGGTTGGTGCGGGCCAGCAGGATGCAGAAGTCGGCGTACTGGGCGTAGCTGGTCCAGACCTTCTGGCCGCTCACCACGTAGGCATCGCCGTCGAGGACGGCGCGCGTCGAGAGCGCAGCCAGGTCGGAGCCGGCCCCGGGCTCGCTGTAGCCCTGGCACCAGATCTCCTCGGCCGTGAGGATGGGTTTCAGGTAGCGCTTCTTCTGCTCCTCGGTGCCGTGGGCGATGATCACCGGGCCCACCATGCTGAGGGCCAGCAGGTTGATCAGTTGGGGAGAGCCCGCGCGGGCCAGCTCCTCCTGGAAGATGATCTGCTCGAGCAGGCCGGCGCTGCGCCCGCCGTACTCCTTCGGCCAGTGGATGCCGCAGTATCCGCCTTCGTAGAGCGCGGCCTGCCAGCGGCGGCCGGCGCTCACCACTTCGTCGAGGCTGCGGTGCTGGTGGTCGCCGAAGGCGCCTTCGGCCTTCCTCGCTTCGAGCCAGGCGCGAAGCTCGCCGCGGAACCTTTCCTGTTCGGGCGTGTAGGAGAAGTCCATCAGCTTGCCCTCACCAGCACCTTGCGGGCCCCACGCCGGCCGGCGTGGCCGAAGGCGGCCTCCACGTCGCCCAGGCCGTAGCGGGCCTCCACCAGCGGCGCCACCGAAACGCGACCGTCGGCAAGCAGGTCGAGGGCGGGCTCGAACTGCCCGCAACGGGAACCCACGATGGAGATTTCGTTGATCACGACCGGGGCCAGGTTGATCTCGTGGGCACCGGCTACCGTCGTCTTCAGCACGAGGTGGCCACGGGGGCGGGTACAGTCGATGGCGACGCGAAGGCCCTCGGTAGTGCCGGTGGCCTCGATGACGAGGCCGTAGCCGTCGCGGTCCGGAACGTTCTCGACGAGGCGCACGCCGCGCTCGCCCATCCAACGCAGCGCATCCAGGTGACGTCCGACGAGGTCCACGCGAAAGCCGCTGGCCGCCAGCACCTGGGCGACCACGGCGCCGAGCTTGCCGGCGCCGAGCACCAGCGCGTCGGATCGCTCGACGTGGCCGAGTTGCTCGAGGATCTCGCAGGCCGCGCCCACCGGCTCGGCGAAGGCTGCCTCCTCGTCGCCGACGCCCTCAGGAACCGCCAAGAGGTTGCGCTGGGGAATGAGGAACTCGTCGGCCAGCACACCGTCCACGCCGAGGATGCCGAGGACGCGGCGGGTGGGGCAATGGCGGGCCAGGCCGGTCGCGCACCACTGGCAGCTGCCGCAGCCGAAGTTGATGCCGCCAACCACGCGGCGGCCCTTCCAGGCCCCCGACAGCGCCTCGCCGACGAACTCGTGGCCGAGCACGCCGTGGAAGCCCATGTAGCCGCGCGCGATCTCGAGGTCGGTGTTACAGATGCCGGCCACCAGCGTTCGCACGCGCACCATTTCACCGCCGGGACCGGCCGCAGCGGCTCCGGGCTCCGGCGTAGCGTACTCGCGCTCGAGGCGCGGTCCGCCCTCCTGCATCACGAAGGCCAGCATCGCGGCGCCTTGTAGCACCCGCCCGGAGGGCGGGCGAATCAGCCGCTCCGGCTTGCAGCCGGGGGCGGTCGCAGCGTTTCCTCCAGACCGGTCCGTTCGTGTTGCCGGCCGAGCGGCTTTGACTCCGGCGCCGGAATCGGGAGGAAACGCCCGTGCCCTTGTTCCAGCGAATCCGCCACCGAATCCGGAGGATGCATCCGTGAGCCTTCCCGAGCCGGGCCCCGGGCCCACGTCGCACTGGTTCATTTCCCAGCGCCTGCGCCTGCACTACGTGGACTACGGCAACGAGGGCAAGCCCCTCTGCGTTCTCGTGCACGGCGGCCAGGACCACTGCCGCAACTGGGACTTCGTGGCGGCCACGCTGCGCGAGCACTACCACGTGATCGCGCCCGACCTGCGCGGCCACGGCGATTCGGCCTGGGCCGTGGGTTCCAACTACGGCATTCCCGAGTACGTGCTCGACCTCGCCCAACTGCTGCGCCACGTGGGCGAGACGCCGGTGACCCTGGTCGGCCATTCCCTCGGCGGCGCCATCGTCCTTCACTATGCCGGCGTCTATCCCGAGAACGTGCTCAAGGTGTGCGCCATCGAAGGCATGGGCCCGCCGCCGGAGATGCTGAAGAGCCTGCAGGAGAAGCACGTCGAGGACCGCTTCCGCGACTACATCTCCGGGACCCAGGCCCTTTCTTCGCGCAAGCCGCGGGAGTATCCGACGCTGGCCGAAGCCGAAGCCCGCATGCGCGACGCCAATCCCCACCTGTCGGAGGACATGGCCAGGCACCTCACCGTCCACGGCGTGATGAGGCTGGAGAACGGCAACCACGTCTGGAAGTTCGACAACTACGTTCGCGTGTGGGGCCCCCACCGTTACGACATGGATGGCGTTCGCCGCCTCTGGAGCCGGGTGACCTGCCCGGTGCAGCTGGTGAGGGGAGCCCAGAGCTGGGCCCAGAACCCCGTCGCCGACGGGCGCGCTGCTCATTTCCGAGACTGCAGCTACGTGGAGGTCGAGAAGGCCGGGCACTGGGTCCACCACGACCAGTTCGAGGAGTTCACGGGGCACCTGCACCGCTTCCTCGGGCTTTCGTCCTGAGCGGCCGCGCCGCCGGCGCTTTCGACACCTCGAGCAACTTCTCGAGCAAGTTCCCGAAAAGGAGAGTTCCATGGCCGCTGCCGACCGTTCCTCCCTGGTGCGCCTGCTGGCGAAACTGTCGTACCGCAAGGGCACTTTCCGCCTGGCTTCCGGGCGCGAGAGCGACTTCTACGTAGACGTGAAGCAGACGGTGATGCACGCCGAGGGCGCGCGCGCCGTGGGGGAACTGCTCTGCGACCGGCTCGCGTCCCACGGCATCGACCTCGTCGGCGGGATGGCGGTGGGCGCCGTGCCCCTGGTCAGCGTGGCCCTGTCGGCGGCGGCCGGCCGCGGTTACACGCTGGACGGCTTCTTCGTTCGCAAGGAAGTGAAGGACCACGGCACGTCGCAGAAGATCGACGGCCGCTTCCGCGCGGGTGCGCGCATCGCGCTGGTGGAAGACGTGGTGACCACGGGAGCTTCGACCTTGCAGGCCATCGACGCGGTGGAGGCGGCCGGCGGGAAGGTGGCCCTCATCGTGACTGTCGTTGACCGCGAGGAGAACGACGGGGTGGCGGCGCTGGAGGCCAGAGGCGCCGTGGTGGAGAGCCTGGCCACGCGCTCCGAGATCGTGGCGGCGGCTTAACTCCGTCGCCCGACCGGTCCGGCCCCGCGATCAGAGGGCCGCGAGGACGACCGTCATCGCCAGCAGCACCAGGTAGACTCCGCTCACGGCGGGACTGCCGATGGTACCGGTGAGCGCGGCGATCTTCTCGTTGCGCGACAGGCCGTCGAAGGGATTGGCCGGCGTCTTCCACGAAGCGAGCTCCGACTCCGGAGCGCCCGGAAGGGCGTCGAGCCAGGCCCGAACCTGGAAGCGGCGGCGCTTGTAGACATCGCCGTAGTAGGCGTAAAGCACGTCCACCGACCACAAGGCCAGGACGCCCACGGCCACGGCCGCCGTCGGACGCGTGCCGGCCGCGGCCAGCCACGCCAGGACGGCCACCAGCTTGGCGACCGTCGTCATCACGATCTCCTTCTCGACGAAGGAGGACAGGGAGCGGTGCTCGTCCAGCAGGCACTCCCTTTTGTACTCGCGCAGCCACTCCGAGCTCATATCCGTTCTCCTCCCGAAAACCCGGGACAGGTACAGGTTTCCAGGGGAAACCTGTACCTGTCCCGGGTTTTCGGATGCTCCATCAAGAACGGGAGGCCCGTTGCCGGACCTCCCGTTCCCTTCTTACCCTTCACATCCTGACGCCATGCCGATTGGATCGGTGCCGCCCGGAAACCCTCGGCTCTCAGGCGATCTTGCCCTGGAGGAAGAAGGCGATGACGAGGGCGTAGATGGCGATCGACTCGATGAGGGCGAGACCGATGATCATCGGGGTCTGGAGGCGGTCGGCCGAGTTCGGGTTGCGCCCGATCGACTCCATGGCCGAAGCCACCGCGCGGCCCTGACCCATGCCGCAACCGAGGGCGCCCACGCCCATCGCCAGGCCCGCGCCGAGCGCGATCAGGCCGTCGGAGACGCCGCCGCCGGCCGCTTCCTCGGCGGCCATCGCCACCGACGCGTTCGAGAGCACCGTGCCGGCCAACACCGTCATGAACATTCCGAGCTTCTTCATTGGTCGTCCTTTTGTTGTGCGCGCCGCTTTGTTCTTCGCCAGCCCAACGCCTCTATCCTCTACCACCACGGCGAACGGCGCGTTTGCTTCGGGTTCCCCGCCTCAGTGGGCGTGTCCGTGCGCAGGAGCGTGCCCGTCGGCGTGACCATCGGCGTGGCCGTGATCCTCGTCGTGGTGGGCGTGCCCCATCGCCAGCGACACGTAGACCGTGCTGAGCAGCGTGAACACGAAGGCCTGGATGAGCGACACGAAGGCGCCCAGGAAATAGAAGATCACGGGGATCACCAGCTTGGTGAGATCGGTGAAGATCTCGAGCACCAGGTGGTCGCCGGTCATGTTGCCGAAAAGTCGCATGCCGAGGGAAACCGGCCTCACCATGTTGTCGATGATCTCCAGCGGGATCATCAGCCAGCCCAGCCACCAGACGGGCCCGGCGAAGTGCTTGGCGTAGTTGACGATGCCCTGGGTACGGATGCCGATGACGGTGAACCCGAGGAAGGACGCGCAGCCCAGCGCAAAGGTGATGTTGAAGTTGGCCGTCGCGGGCGCGAAGCCTGGAACCAGCCCCATCAGGTTGCAGACGAAGATGAAGACGAAGAACGTGCCGAACAGGGCGATGTAGGGGCGGCCCCTTTCGTCGAGCACGCTCTTCACGAGCGAGTCGATGCCGCCGACGAGAAGCTCGGCCATGTTACGGGCGGTGAGGCCCTCGTCCGGAACGAGATGGGTACCCTTGGCGCGGGCAGCCTCGAGCTGCGAGGTGGCACGGTAGGCGAAGGCGATGATGATCAGCATCGCGAGCAGCGCGTGGAAGGTGTGCGCCGGCATCTGGTTGATGCCGGGGATCAGGCTGTGCCAAGTGATCGGGTGGTGTTCCATCGCCGCCTTTACCTCGCCAAGTCTGCCGTCACGGGTTCCCGTCCTCTCCCTGCGGAGTTTCCAGCGGCTCGCCGAGCAGCACGGCTTCGAGCACGATCGCCACGAACAGCGTGCCGCCACCGAGGAGGAAGGACGCCGCGTCGATCGGCAAGCGCTGGAGCGCGACGGCCAGCAGGGCGAGCAATAACAGGAACTTGATTGCGACCACGGACGACAGTCCCCCGGTCGCGACGGGCGACATAAGGCGGGAAACCACCGTGCGAATCAAACGAAGGTTCAGCCACGACACGGCGCCCCCGAAGGCCACGCTCTTCGCATCGCCGACGCCGGTGACCACGCAAAGAAGAGCTAATGCAGCCGTTAAGAAAACCGTGGTCCAGGCGATGCGCTCGATCTTCACCGACCGCGCCCTCATCGCTCCCCCTCCCGCTCTTCGTCCTCTCCACGGCGACGCTCGGCCTGCTCCTCGCGGCTGAGCACGAGGAGGCGCCAGACGGCGGCGGCCATGGCGCCGACGCCCAGGACAAGGGTGGCAGCCGGGGAGGTCCCGACGGCCTCGTCGATCCAGTGGCCGACCACAACCCCGGCGGCCACGGGCCACCCGAAGTTCCAGGAGATCGCCAGGAGCTGGAGGTGGGCGGGGCGCCTGTTCTGTGGGTCAGCGGGTCGGCCGGAGCTGGGCATCGGGGTGGTGGCGGCCGGCCCTTCAGTCGCTCGCGGCCAGGGCCCGGGCGACGGCGGCCACCGTCTGGTCCAGGTCGGCGCGAAGGTGGGCGAGGGAGACGAACCAGGCCTCGAACTGGGAGGGCGGAATCCACACCCCCTCTTCGATCAGGGCCCCGAAGAAGCGGCCGAAACGGGCGGTGTCGCAGGCCAGGGCCTCGTCGTAGTTGCGGACCACCGAGGGACCGAAGAACGGGGTGATCATCGAGCCCACCCTTTGTACGCAGCCGGGCCGCGCTCCCATCGCTTCGCGAAGGCCCTTCTCCAGGTAGGCCGACGACTCTTCGAGCATTTCGTAGGGGCGCTCGCCCTCGAGGAGGTCGAGGGTGGCCATGCCCGCCGCCACCGCCAGGGGGTTCCCGGACAGGGTCCCGGCCTGGTACACGGGTCCGGCCGGGCTGATGAGGTCCATCAGGTCGGCGCGGCCACCGTAGGCAGCCAGGGGAAGCCCGCCGCCGACAATCTTGCCAAGAGTAGTCAGGTCCGGTCGCACCGAGGTGCAGCTCTGGTAGCCGGCCGGCCCGAGCCGCAAACCGGTCATCTCTTCGTCGAAGATGAGCAGCGCGCCGTTGGCTGTCGTGATTTCGCGCAGCCCTTCAAGAAATCCGGGCGCTGGTGGAACCACTCCCATGTTGCCGGCCACCGGTTCGACGATCACCGCCGCAACGTCGCTGTCGCAAACCGCCCGCACCGAATCGAGGTCGTTGAAGCGTGCCACTCTTGTGAGGTCCACAACACTCTTCGGCACGCCGGGACTGTCGGGAACACCGTGCGTCATCGCTCCTGAACCAGCGCGAACAAGAAGCGCATCGGAGTGCCCGTGATAGCAGCCCGCGAATTTCACGATCGCATCACGGCCGGTCGCGGCGCGGGCCAGGCGCAGCGCGCTCATGGTGGCTTCCGTGCCGCTGCTCACCGAACGCAAACGCTCGATCGATGGAAAACGGGCGCAAATTCGCTCGGCAAACTCGACTTCCCGGGGGGTGGCCGCACCAAAACTCGTGCCGCTTCTCGCGGCATCGACGACGGCCTCGATGACCGAAGGCGCCGCGTGTCCGGCCACCATCGGTCCCCACGAACCTATGTAGTCGATGTACTCGCGCCCCTCGACGTCGCGAATGCGACAACCGCTGGCCGACTCCACGAATCGAGGCGCGCCGCCCACAGCCGACCACGCGCGTACCGGAGAATTCACGCCGCCGGGTATCGAGCGGCGCGCGCGAGCGAACCACATCTCCGAGGTTTGCCTGGATACGGTCGTCAAGTTCGGTCCACCTTCGCGACTTCCGTTGGAGCGCGCCGGAAAGCGCGATGCGAAGCCGCGTTATCTCGCGACGTTAGAAAATTGTGAAACGAAACTCTTGCAACGCACCCCTCGAAACACTACACACCGCGCGTCGACGCACATCGCGGATTGGATTCTCGCGAGCCACGTGCAGGCCCCTGACGGCCCGACGCTGGGTGCTTCGGCGGAAGAGAAAGGCAGGCTCGGAACCGGCCTCTCGTGGACTATCCACAGGGGTGGATAAAGCTGTTGGCAACACGCGGGGTCGTTCTTGGTCGCTTCTTCTCGCACCCAGTTGGAAGATCTTTGGAATCGGGCGGTTAGCTCGCTGAGGGCGAGGCTCGACCGCGACGAATTCGACAGCTGGATTCGCCCTCTTGTCCCCGTGTCTCTGAGCAGTGAGACACTGGAGATCTCCGTCCCCAACAAGCTTTTCGCTTCCTGGCTCGAGGAGAACTATCTCGACCTCCTCGCTTCGGCCTGGGTGGATGCCCACGGGCACGAAACCAGCTTCACTTTCACGTGGAGCGGGACCGGTCTGCAGGGAGAGCTCTTCCAGGAATACCAGGCGGACCATGCCAAGCGCGTTCCGCCTCGGCGCACTTCCAACCCGAGCGGGCTGATCGAGCGCTACGACTTCGAGAATTTCATCGTCGGGCCGAGCAACCAGTTCGCCAGGGCGGCCGCCATGGCTGTCGCCCAGCAGCCGGGCAGCCTCTACAATCCATTCTTTCTTTACGGCGGGGTCGGCCTCGGCAAGACCCACCTGGCCAACGCCATCGGCCATTCCATTCAGCGCAGCGACCCCGACGCTCGGGTCGTCTTCCTGTCCGCCGACACGTTCACCACCCAGCTCATCGAGGCCATCGCCCGCAACAAGGCGGCCGCGCTGAAGAACCGGCTGCGCCGGGTGGACGTGCTGATCATCGACGACGTTCAGTTCCTCACCGGGCGCGAGCGCACCCAGGAAGAGTTCTTCCACATTTTCAACGCCTTGTACGAAGGCGGCCGGCAGATCGTGCTGACCAGCGACAAGTTCCCGAACGAGATCCCGGGCGTCGAGGAAAGACTCTGCAACCGCTTCGGCTGGGGCCTGGTGGCCGACATCCAGAATCCCGATATGGAAACGCGGGTGGCCATCCTGGAGCGCAAGGCCCGGGCCGAAGGAGTGGACCTCAGCATCGAGGTTGCCTCACTGATCGCCCGATCAGTGGATTCCAACATCCGCGACCTGGAAGGGGCCCTCACGCGCATCAGCGCCCACGCCTCCCTGAGCGGGAGGTTGATCGACCTCAGCCTGGTCGAGGAGCTCCTCGGCAAGGGCCGCAACTGCAACGGCTCGCCCGCCGTGATCAGTCTCGACGAGGTCGAGAAGGAAGTCGCCAGCCACTTCGGACTTCGGGTGGGGGACCTTCGCGCGCGCCGGAGGACCAAGAAGATCGCCGAGGCCCGCCAGGTGGCGATGTACCTGATGCGGCAGAAGGCCGGCGCTTCCTACCCGGTGATCGGGGCCCACCTCGGAGGCCGCGACCATTCCACCGTCATTCATGCCTGCCAGTCCATCGAGAGGCGCCGCAAGGAAGACTCGCGCATGCGACTGACGCTGGAGACGGTGGCAAAACGATTCGGAATGCCCTGACCTCGCGAGCCGGCCGAGGGCGCCCAGGTTCGCGCCGCGGGCGTGTGGACAAGCTGGGCGATGCCTGTTCGCAGCGACGTGCGGGGCGGACTTCACAAGGGTTGCGGCACGGGCTATGCACGATCCGTTTGTTGCTGGACACATGGGCACTGCGCAAATTTCCCGAGACGCCGCGGTAACTTGGATTACCTGTCCACCGATTTCGGCGCCTCTAACAACAACAAGAATACAATTCCTTTATTAAAGGCAGGGAGCGAGTGAGTGCCATGAACATCACCGTCGGAAGCGAGGATTTCCTTCGGATCCTGGGACGCACCCAGGGTGTGGTCGATCGGCGTCATTCGATGGCCATCCTGACCAATCTCGTCATCGAAGCGGGAGCCAGTGAGATCTCCGTCATCGCCACCGATCTCGAGGTCAGCCTGCGCCAGTCCCTTGCCGCCAAGGTGACCGAACCCGGCAACGTGGCCTTGTCGGCCCGCAAGCTGTTCGAAATCGTTCGAGAATCCACTTCTCCCGAAGTCACCGTGCGCAGCCTGGACAGCCACTGGGTTGGAGTTTCCTACGGCCGTTCCAATTTCCGGCTGATGGGTATCGACGCTTCGGAACATCCCGGAATGCCCGCTCCCGGCGCCGGCGCCGAGGTGGCATCGTTCGAGCTCGAGGCGGCGGAACTCGCTGAGATCATCGAGAAAACCCTGTTCGCGGTTTCCCACGACGATACCCGTTCCAACCTGGCCGGTGTGCACCTCGATGCGGGCGCCAAGAAGGGCGCCATCCGCCTGGTGGCCACCGACGGTCACCGGCTGGCGGTCGTCGATCATAAGGCCAAGGGTTCTTCGCCCAAGGAAGGCGTGATCCTTCCCCGCAAGGGCCTGGCGGAGGTGCTCAAGGTCCTTCCCGAGGTGACCGGCACCGTCACCGTCCATTTGGCCGGCAACGAAGCCATCGTGGAGCTTCCCGGCTGCACCCTGAGCATGCGCCTGGTCGAAGGGACCTTCCCCGACTACAAGCAGGTAGTGCCCAAAGAGAGCCCGAACGTTCTCCAGGTGGACCGGGACGCCTTCCTGCAGACCGTTCGCAGGGTCTCCCTGCTGTCGAGCGAGAAGGCCCGCGGGATCCGCCTGGGCCTGTCGGCGGGGCGCCTGGAGATCAGCGCCAACAACCCCGACCTCGGGGAGGCCAGCGAGGACCTCGAGGTGGAATACAGCGGCCCCGACCTCGAGATAGGCTTCAACGCCCGTTACATTCTCGACGTCCTCCAGGTCCTGCCGGAGGGGTCGAAGGTGGAGCTGGGCCTCGGGGACCACCTGAGTCCCGGCGTCATCAAGGGCTCCGATCCGGGTTATTCCTACGTTGTCATGCCGATGAGGATCTGACCCCGGCCGGCATCCCGAAAGGTCGCCTAAACCGGCGAATTTCCAACAAGAATCTTTGCGCCCAGGGTGCCCCGGAAACTTTACTTTCCGGGCGGTGGTTGATACTCGAACACGGTTGATCCGGTGCGACCCGCTAGCAGGGGAGAGCCCTGCCCGGCGAGGGCGTCCGCCAACCCCCATCGAACCACCATGACAGCAGAACATTCATCGCCGGCGGCGAAGAAGCAGGCTTCCGAAGACTACGGCGCCGACTCGATCAAGGTGCTCGAGGGCCTCGAGGCGGTTCGCAAACGCCCCGGCATGTACATCGGCGACACCGGTGTGCGCGGCCTGCATCACCTGGTCTTCGAAGTCGTCGACAACTCCATCGACGAGGCGCTGGCCGGTCACTGCGACACCATCTCCGTCGAGATCCACGTCGACAACAGCATTACCGTGATCGACAACGGCCGCGGCATTCCGGTGGAGATCCATCCGAGCGAGGGAGTCTCGGCGGCCGAGGTGGTGCTCACCAAGCTCCACGCCGGCGGCAAGTTCGACAAGAAGTCCTACACGGTCTCCGGCGGCCTCCACGGCGTCGGTGTCTCCGTCGTCAACGCCCTGTCGCTGTGGCTCGACGTCGAGATCCGCCGCGACGGCAAGGTTTACCAGCAGCACTACGACATCGGCGTCCCGAAGAATCCGCTGGCCGAGGTCGGGACCACCACCAGCCGAGGGACCACGGTCCACTTCCTGCCGAACGCCGGCATCTTCGAGACCACCGAGTTCAGCTTCGACATCCTGGCCAGCCGCCTGCGCGAACTGGCTTTCCTCAATCGCGGCGTGCGCATTTCCCTGGAGGACGAGCGCGAGGCGGGAGGGAAGAAGCAGGAGTTCTTCTACGAAGGCGGCATCGTCTCCTTCGTCGACCACCTGAGCCAGAAGAAGCAGCCCATCCACAACAAGGTGGTCTACCTCTCCGGCAAGAAGTCCGGCATCGAGATCGAGATCGCGATGCAGTGGAACTCGAGTTACGCCGAGAACGTCTACACGTTCGCCAACAACATCAACACGGTCGAGGGCGGCACCCACCTGTCGGGTTTTCGTTCCGCGCTCACCCGCACCATCAACAACTACGGCACTGCCAACAACCTGATCAAAAAGAACGAAGACGCGGTCGAGGGCGACGACTGCCGCGAGGGTCTTACGGCCGTTCTTTCGGTGAAGGTTCCCGAGCCGCAGTTCGAAGGCCAGACCAAGACCAAGCTCGGCAACAGCGAGGTCAAGGGCCTCGTCGAAACGCTGGTCAACGAAAGCCTCGGCACCTACTTCGAGGAGAACCCGGGCGACGCGCGTCGCATCGTTTCCAAGGCCCTCGACGCGGCGCGGGCGCGCGTGGCCGCCCGCAAGGCCCGCGACCTGACGCGCCGCAAGGGCGCCCTGGACGGTCTCTCGCTGCCGGGCAAGCTCGCCGACTGCCAGGAACGCGACGCCAGCCGCAGCGAGCTCTACATCGTGGAGGGCGACTCGGCCGGCGGCTCCGCCAAGCAGGGACGCGACC
>JBHEPB010000157.1:0-9936 GCA_046260515.1 Binatia bacterium | reverse complement strand
CAAGACCGACAGCGGCGGCGCGGCGAATGATCTCGGCCACGTCTCGCGGATCGACGCTCCATCCGTTCTCGAGGTCGGCTGACACCGGAAGATCGGTGGCCTCGACGATCTGCCGCGCGTTCTCCAGCGTTTCCTCCGGCGAGATTTCGCCGCCGCCGTCGCAGCGCCCCATCGAAAATGCGAGGCCGGCGCTCGTCGTAGCCAGCGCCTCGAATCCGAGCGACGCGAGGATCCGGGCGGTGCCGGCATCCCACGCGTTGGCGACGACGAAGCAGCCCGGCCGCCGGTGAAGTGCGCGAAAGATGTCTGCTTTTCTGGCCTGGCTAGTGTGCATCGACTCTCCGGGATCTTGTTTTGCGGTTTTACGGCGGAGTGGGGAGGGCGCTTGAACAGGGGGTTGGGGATTCTTCGTGGCGTTTCGGGGACCGGGTCACGCCGACCAAGGCTGTGACCAGATGTACCGCAGCCAAGAGACGCTTGGGAGAGCGGATGAGCGCCCTTTCCACGACCGCACGGTCCGAGTGACCGGTGTAGCAGGATCTGCCTCGGCAAGCGCAAGATCAGCCCGAGCCAAACCTTTGCAGATCAGCTGGTGGGGATATGAGAAGTAAGCGACAAGATCTGGCTGGTCAGCTTTATGGAATTCGACTTGGGCTACTTCGACGAGGACGCGGCCAGGGTGGAGCCGGCGGAGAATCCCTTTCTACCCAAGGTGTTACCGATGTAGTCGGTACAAACCGTCACCTATGTGACCGGTATGCACCGAAGTTTCATGGAGCTGACGCCCGGATTCGAACCGGGGACCTGCTGATTACGAATCAGCTGCTCTACCAACTGAGCTACGTCAGCGTACCGGGGGACGGGCCGGCGTTGGTGCCGGATCCGATCAGGCAAGCGGGCTCCCGTCGGGAGACCGTATCCTTCGCGAGGAGGCCAGACGGCCGCCGTCGCAGCCGAGTCTTATAACCGAGGCTCCCTCCCGAGCAAGAATCCCGGCCGGACCGTTGGTGAAACCACCGCCCGCACACAGAGCCGAGTCCTCGCCGCTCCAAGTGGTGCGAGCCTTCGCACCGCTCCCGCTCCCCCGCTATCGTCCCGCGCCGATGATCGATCTCGCCACTGTCCGCCGCATCCCCCGCTTCAGCGGCGTTCCGGCCGAGGCCCACGAGTGGCTGGCCGCGCATCTGGCCCGCCGGAGCGTGCCCAAGGGTCAGATCCTCTTCGTCGAGGGCGAAGACTCGGAGACGGTCTATCTGGTCGAGCGCGGGGTCGTGAAAGTATTCCGTTCGCTGGAAAGCGGCCGGGAACTCATCATCGGATTGTTCCGCTTTGGCGAGGCAGTGGGCGAGGTGGCCGTGATCGACGGGCAGCCCTACCCGGCCACCGCTGCGGCCCACGAGGACTCGAGTGTCCTTACGATGCCGCGCCGCGACTACCACCATTACCTGAAGGCCTTCGACGGCGCGGCGCTCGCCCTGATCCGCGACTTGATGCTGCGCATGCGCACCATGCAGCGACGCATGGAAGATCTGGGCGGCGGCGACGTGGAGTACCGCCTGGCCCGCGTGCTGCAAGGCTTCTGCGCCACCTGCACCAACGCCGAAGGACGCCTCGAGCTGCCGGTGACGCTGACGCGTCAGGACCTGGCCGACATGGTCGGCGCCCGCGTCGAGACGGTGATCCGCATCATGAGCCGCTGGCAAAAAGAAGGCCTGGTCGGCAGCGACGACCGCGGCCTCTGGGTCCGCGACCGCCGGACCCTGGAGGGCATGGCCCGTGGAAGTTGACGGCCTGGCCCGTGGAAGTTGACGGCCTCGCCCGTCAATCGCGAGGACTCCACCCGTAGAGCAGGTCGTTTACGCCGCCGTCACCTCCACCTCCCAATGGTCCGTCCCCACGTGGCGCGCCTCGGTGAAGTACCCCATTCGTCCGAGCTGCAGCAGCAGGGGCCGTGGCTGCATGATGGCGTGAACGACGAGGCGCTGCCCGATCACCAGCATCTGCACACACTCCATGATGATGGCGTAGGGCTCGCCGCCTTCCGTGAGCAACTCGCGCACGTCGAGGTGGGCGCGGGTTGCGTCGTCGTCGTCGACCCAGAAATGCACGCCCGCCTCTTCCGGCTCGTAGCACATCGCCATCGATCACCTCGCTTCCGCCGCGTGGGGCGATGAACGCAACGTAAGTGCGATGGCTCCCCTTCTTCCATGACAATCGTCATAGGCGGCCGTGGCCCTGCGTGCGATGAATTTGCTGCGCAGCGGAATCGGCCCTTGGACGACGTCTCCACCCATCGCACGCCACCGCCCCGGCGCCCGGCCTCCTGGTCGCGCTGGGTGGCACCTCTGGACCGGCTGGTCGGAGCCGTCGACGCGGCGACCGACCGGCTGTGGACGTCGGCGCTGAACCCCCTGCACCAGAGCGGCACGCTGGCGATCCTGTCCTTCGGCGTGCTGGTGGCAACGGGCATCTACCTTTTCCTCTTCTACAGCATCGACGAGCCCTACGAGTCGGTGTCACGAATGGAGAACGAGCTGCCGGGCGGCGGCTGGGTGAGGAGCCTGCACACCTACGCGGCCGACCTCGCGCTGCTGTCGACGCTGGTGCACGCGCTCAAGATGTTCCTGGCCGGGCGTTTCTCGGGAGCCCGCGTGCGCGCGTGGCTGAGCGGCGTGGTGCTGGTGGGCGTGGTGCTGCTGTGCGGCTGGACCGGGCAGGTGATGGTCTGGGATCTTCAGGCACAGGTGGTGGCCGTCGAGCTGACGCGGCTTCTCGACCTGCTGCCGGTTTTTTCCATGCCGATGGGACGGGCCTTCGACGGCCTGGCGCCCGTGGCCAGTTCGTTCTTCTTCATGAATCTCTTCCTGCACGTGTGCCTGCCACTCGGGCTGGCGCTGGTGCTGTGGCTGCACGTCTCGCGTATCGCGCGTCCCGCGTTGCTGCCGCCTCGTCCGCTGATGTGGTCGGTGCTCGGCATACTCGCCGTGGCCAGCGCCGTCGTGCGCGTGCCCATCTCGACGCCGGCCGACCTGCTGGTCATCCCCAAGGACGTGCCGGTCGACGTGCTCTTCAACTTCTGGCTGCCGGCGGCCTGGTCACTGGGGCCGGCCTGGCACGCGTCGTTGTGGGCGGTCACGGCTGTATGCTTCGCGTCGGTGCCGTGGTGGTGGCGAAACAAGCGCCCGCGGCTCGCGCCGTCGTGGGCGGATCCCGATCTCTGCACGGGCTGCACCACCTGCTACAAGGACTGCCCCTTCGACGCGATCACCATGGTGGCGCGCCCCGACCCCGGCCGCCGTTCGGACTTCTACGCGCTGGTGAATCCCGAACGCTGCGTGTCCTGCGGCGTGTGCGCGGGCTCGTGCGCACCGATGGGCGTGGGACCGCCGTGGCTGACCGGCCGCGTGCAGCTTCGGCGCGAGCACGAGTTGCTGGCCGACGGCTACCTGCCGGCGGGCAACGTCGTCGTCTTTGCGTGCGGCCAGAACGCGCTGTCGCGTGACCCGCGCCTGGCGGCCATGGAAGGCGTGACCACGCGCGTGGTTGAATGCGCCGGCGGCCTGCACACGTCGGTGATCGACCTGGCCCTGCGCAGCGCCTCGGCCGCCGTGGTGCTCACCTGTCCGCCGCGCAGCGCCTCCTGCCGCGAAGGTCCCAAATGGCTGCACGAGCGCCTCTACAACGACCGCGAAGCCGAGTTGCCCCCGCGCATCGACAAGAGCCGCGTCACGCTGCTCAGCCTCTCCCCCGGCGAATGGCCCACCCTCGCCCGCATGATTCGGGACAGGTACCCATTTCCGGAAACCCGGGACAGGTACAGATTTTCGCAGTCGTCGCCGGCAAGGCCTGCCGCCGCTGCGGACGCGGCGCCGGGCGACTCCACGTTGCCGGCAATGCCGGGCGCCGCTGCGCTCGTAACGCCGGGCGACTCCACGGGAACAGCCTCGCCGGCCCTGCCCGCACGCGACGCCTCCCGCTCTAAAGAGATCACGCCCGCCGATCTCGGCATCGACACCGAGTGCGCACGCGAAGAGGGCGAGGTGCGCGAGGTGGTGCGCGAGGTGGTGAAGGAAGAGGAGACCCGAAGTGCGTGACATCCTTCACAATGCGATCCGCCTCGGAGCGGGCGCCCTCGTGCTGACGACCCTTCTCGTCGTCACGCACGTCACCGCGTCCGACCCGACCGACGGCGCGATCTTGCGCGTCGCCCTGCGAACGACGGCCGGCACCATCCAGGACTGCCGCCGGCTCAGTCAGCAGGAGCTGGACGCCCTGCCCGTCCACATGCGCCGCCCCGAAGTCTGCGACACCCGGGCCGTCCCCTATCGCCTCGAGGTCCGGATAGGCGGACGCCCGATGCTCGAGCGCACCTACACGGCCTCGGGCATCCACGGCGATCGCCCCCTGGTCGTCGACGAGCAGTTGAACCTTGCGCCGGGCAGCCACGAGGTGACGATCCGCTTTGCGCCCGTGACGGAGGCCGGACCGGGCGACAAGGCGCCGCCGTCCTTCGCTTTCGACGGACCGGTAAGCCTCGTCGACGGCCGCATCCGGGTAGCCACGCTGGACGCCAGTTCTACCCGTTTCGAGATTCGCTGAGAGTCCGCACGGCGAATGCCGGTGAACGCGGGCCGGCCGCTCAGCGCACCGCCACCGCCGTCTCCGCCGCCAGCCGGCGCGAAGCCTCCGCCATCCAGTCCACCGACGGGTTGTTGAAGCCGTGGGCGATGCGCCCTTGGGCGTCGATCGCATAGACCAGGGCCGGGTGGGTGACGTCGCCTGTGGCCTCATCGCGGGTCCACGGCACGTTGAAACCGTCGAGGGCGCCCGTCACGTCGCCCACTTCGCCCGAGAGCACGCGCACGCTCGGCGGCATCTTCCAGTCGCGGTGCATCTGCGCGAGGCGCGTCGGCGTGTCGCGCCACGGATCCAGCGTGATCACGACGATCTGCGGCGCCTCCTCACCGAGACGGGCCGCCAACGAGCGCATCGTCTGCACGATGGCGGGGCAGATCGTGTGGCAGTGCGCGAAGGCGAACGTCACGATGGTGACCCTTCCCTTCAGGTTCTCGTTGGTGAACGACGCCCCGTCCTGGTCCACCAGGGCCAGGGAAGGCACGGCGCCGGCCAGTCGCGGGTAGTTGTCCGGGAGCTCGCCCATGTCGGTGGGATCGAACGAGATGTTCTCCACCGCCAGCCCGTCGGCGATGCGCGCCGCGGCCGCCGACGCGCCCGCGACGACGAACAGCGCAAGACCGGCCAGCACGACGCGGCCCGTGGTCGCCGCCGCCAGTACCCGCAGCGTTGCGAGCAACTCGTCGAACCAGGTGACGAAGATGGCCACCAGCATGGTACCGGGGGCGGCTGTGAGCAGGAGCCAACCGTAAGTGTCGGGAAGCCCGCTCACCGTGGAACCGAAGCAGACACTGCGCGCGGCCAGCAGCCAGGGAGGAGGATCGGCCACCGGCGCGAGCGCAAGCGCCCACCACGCTGTCGTGATGAAGAGCCAGCAGGCCAGCAGCGCGGGCCCGACCCGCGCCATTTCCTGCCTTACGCCCATCACCCGACCTTCCACACCACCGCCAGCATCTTCCAGTTCGTGTAGTAGTACAGGACGAACACGGCCAGGAAGACGGCCACGAGAACCATGGTGCCGGGCGTTCCTCCCTTGTGGACGGCCACCACCGCCTCGCCCTCGTGCTGCTGGGCGGGAAGCTTGATGAGGCCCTGGGGAACTCCGGCCATGCCGGGCGTGAGGTTGGCGAAGTCCACCCTCTGCCCGAAGAACACCGAGACGACGGCCGAGGCCACGAAGATCAGCACCGCCACCACCGCCATCACGCCGCCGAGGGCCGTCAGCGCCATCATCAGGTCCACCGCCGCGGGGAACTCCCACTTGAAGGGAGCCTGCGCGAACGAGATGTCCCAGTGGCGGCGCGGCACGCCCATCACGCCCGCGAACGTCATCGACATGGACAGGATGGTGATGCCGATGCCGAAGAGCCACGGCTGCAACTGGGCCAACTTCCAGAAGGCCACCTTGCGGCGGAAGACGATGGGAATCAGGTAGTAGGTCACCGCCATGAAGGCCAGGGCCGTTCCGCCCACCACCGTCGAGTGGAAGTGGCCGGGCAGTCGCATGGTGTTGTGGGCCAGGATGTTGATCTGCTCGGTGCCGATCGTGACGCCCGTGATGCCGCCGATGAAACCGAAGATTACCAGCGACAGCCACAGGCCCGAGAAACCCGGATCGCTCCAGGGCGCCTTGCGCAGCCACTCGAAGGTTCCGTTGACGTAACCCCGTAGCCTCTGCCCGGTCTCGATGCCCGCCGGCACCGTAAAGCCGTGGACCATGCTGGCGAGCACCGCCAGGTACATGGCGTAGCTGGTGTTCCACACCTTCCAGGCCGGCCCGAAGCCGGGGTCCACCAGCAGGTGGTGGGCTGAAGCCATCGAGATGAACGCAATGTAGAGCACGAAGGCCGAGCGGCTGATCTTCTCGTTGACCACCACGGCGCCCACGGTGAGACCGCCCAGCAGGTACCAGATGGCCACCTGTGCCGACACATTGATCTGCTGGGAACTGTGGCCGAGGCCCCAGAAGATCAGGCGGTAGATCTCCGGGTCCATCTCCATGTAGTTCATCGACCAGGCCAGCGTCGGGATGTAGATCATCGCGCCGTGCAGCAGCGTGATGATCGCGATGATGGCGGCCGTGAGCCCCCCGAAGGTCACCAGCGGAATGGAGCCCTCGTAGGTCTTCTCGCGCTTGGCCACCACGAGCGTCGCCATGAACAGGAAGCTCACGATGAGGGCGCCCACCGCGAACAGGATGATGCCGAGGTAGTAGAGGGGATCAGCTCGCAGCGGAGGATACGACGTGAACAGCACGTCGGCCTTGCCTGTGAACACCATCACCTCGACCATCACCGCGCCCACCACCATCAGCACGAAGGCCAGCCACCCGAGCCGCGGCGCCGGTACCCGCGAGCCCAGCGCGATGGGTCCGGCAAAGTACAGCACCGCCATCTCGAAGAAGATGATGAAGAAGATGAGCATGTTGAGGCCGTGGGCCGTCAGCAGGCGGTAGTACCAGACGGCCGACAGCAGGTGCAGGGCCTGCCAGCGCGTCAGGGCCAGCAGCAGTCCGGCGATGGCGCCGACCAGCAGCGCCACGATAGCGACCACCGCGTTCACCTTGACGAGGTTCTCGGCGTCGCGGTGGATGGAGAGACCCGTGGCCTCGCAGCGGCGGAAGGGCGAGGAAAGTGCTGCGGCGATGCTCATCGCGGTGCCTCCGTCTTCGGCTGGCCCGTGGGTTCCATCGTGAAGGCCTTGTCGGCCGGCAGCGGCAGGCCGTCGGCGTCCATGCCCGCCTTTGCTGCGGCCCCTGTGCCAGAACCTGTGCCGGCATTTGTGCCGGCCGTTGTCGCCGGCGCGGCGGCGAGCGGCGTGCCGGCCGGCACCACCTCGATCTTGCCGACCATCAGGTGATGGCCGATGCCGCAGTACTCGTTGCAGATCACCCGGTACTCGCCGGCCGCCCGCGGCGTTACACGAAGCCCGTAGTCGTAGCCGGGCACCACCTGGAAGTTCAGGTTGAAGGGCTGGAGACTGAAGCCGTGGTTCAGGTCGGAGGAAGACAGGTGCAGCGTGTAGCTCTTGCCTTCCTCGAGGCGCAGGGCCGGGTACCACTGCCACATGCGCGCGAGCAGGTAGACTTCCGCGCCCGGCGGCGGCGCCACCACCGGGAAACCGGCTTCCTCGCCCACCTTGTAGTCCTTGACGAACTGTTCGGTGCGCGCGACGAAAGCCATCGGGTCGACGCGGCTGCGAATGCCCGAGGGATTCTGACCGCCCTTGAGATGCCACAGCGGCATCATCGCGAACAGGATCATGCACCACACGAAAGAAATGGTGACCCAGAGTTTTTCCTGCTTGCCGGCCGGCTTCCACCAGACGTGGCGGGGGGCGACAAGCGCGCTGTGAAGTTCTTCCACGGCGACTCCTCCTTGATGTTTACGGCAGCGTCGCTGTGGGGAGGCTGAGGATCTCGTAGATCCCCCAGCCCGTGTAGAAGACGAACATCACGGCGAGTCCGACGCCGAGCAGCAGGAAAGGCCGGTCGAAGAGCCGCTGTCCGAGGGGGATCTCCTCGTCCTGATCTGATGATGGGGCCATGGTCCCTCCTCGCGGGCGCCTCGCGGGGATCCGCCTCGGGGCGGACGCCGGGCGCCATGGCGCGCATCAAACAACGAAGGGGAGAGGGCGGGCCATGACCAAAGTCATAGGGACGCGGATACCGGTCACGGTGAAGACGGCGGCTCGGTACGTCGCCCACCGCGCAACCCCACCGCCCAGCCTGCAAATGCGTGCGCGTCCCGCGGGAGCGGGACGCGCCTAAAAGTCGTTGCGATCCACCACGTCGACCACCAGCCGGGTCGTGTTGTTCGACGGATCCGTGTCGCCCGCCCCGGTCACCGTAATCAGCGCCGTGCAGCGGCGCGGCGATTCGTCGCTCGGGCTGTCGAAGGCCTCTGCCCTCACGATGAGGCCGAGCGTTCCCTTCGAGCGGCGTCCGCGGCGCAGCATCATGCGCGACTGCAGGCCGGCGGTGCGGCGGTCGGCGTCCACATAGCCGACGGTGCCGGGCGGGCAGTCGCCGTCGCTGGCGCTCACCGTCACTTCCAGATCGGCCACCGACGACGGCAGGTCCCTTGAGCGGCGCACGAACGGCTTGATCTGCTTGGTCACCTCCGTGCGACCGGGTGGAATGCGGATGGTCACCGGCTTCATGCTCTCCACGTAGAACTCGTCTTCGCCGCTGTGCGTGGGGTCAGCGGTGTCGGTGACGTCGAGCGCCACCGTCACGGAATTGTTGTCGGGCGTGGGATCGTCGCTGCCGCCGCCGGCTTCGCTGGCGGTAAACCACAGCGTGCAGCGTTGTGGGATTCGATGATCGAAAGGCGTGAATGCATCGCGCGAGACAGTAACCTGCGCAATAGCCGTTGCGGGCACACCACCGGCGACCACGGTCGTGTCCTGCTCACCGGGCGTGCCGCGTTCGAAATCCGGCTGGCCAGTGACCGTGCCGGGCGGGCAATCACCGTCGAAAGCCTCGAGGCGAATGGCGTGGCCGGGCGATTCGCGCACCGGCCAGACGTCGGCGTTCTGCACCTGCACGATCACATTGGATGAGAACGGCGAGTTGCCGACCGGGATCGACAACTCGATGGCGCGCACGGCGAAGACGACGCTGTCGTGCACGTCGCGTAGCGTGCAGTCGGGATTGCAGGCGCCGGCACCGCTTTCGGGCGCGATGGCGCTGTCACAGGCTTCGTTGTCTTCGCGACGGCCGTTGCCGCACGACTCGACCAGGCAGTTCCTGTCGCAGCCGTCGCCGCTCCTTCGATTGCCATCGTCGCATTCCTCTTCGCCGGCGCGCACGGAGTTGCCACACGCCGACGCGGTGCAATTGCTGTCGCAGCCGTCGCCGTCCACGTCGTTGCCGTCGTCGCACGCCTCGTTGCCGGCCTTGATGCCGTTGCCGCAGCGCGAGGTCGTGCAGTCGGCGTCGCAGCCGTCGCCGCTTGTGGAATTACCGTCGTCGCACTCTTCACCGGGGCCGGTCGCGCCGTTGCCGCAGCCGCTCGGGCGGCAGTCGGCGTCGCAGCCGTCGTCGTTCGTGGCGTTGCCGTCGTCGCACTGCTCGCTGCCGGTGGTGATGCCGTTGCCGCACCCGGAAGGTGTGCAATTGGAATCGCAGCCGTCGCCGTCGGTGAGATTGCCGTCGTCGCAGTTCTCGCCGGCGGTGACGATGCCGTTGCCGCATTGCGAAGGTTTGCAGTTGGAGTCGCAGCCGTCGCCGTCCAGGCGGTTGCCGTCGTCGCAGGCCTCGCAGGTGGCGTCGAGGACGCCGTCGCCGCATGCGTCGGG
>JBHEPB010000040.1:0-11399 GCA_046260515.1 Binatia bacterium | reverse complement strand
ACTACGAGGTCCTCCGCAAGCTCCTCGGCGTTCAGGCGCCTCCTACCCGGCCCGCGGCACCGGCGCAGCCCGAACCGGAGCCGGTGGCGGCGCCCGAACCCGAACCCGAACCCGAGCCCGCCAAGGCCGCTCCGTCCAAGGCTCCGACGAAGAAAGCTGCTCCGCCCAAGGCCAGGCCGAAGCCGGCCGTTGCTCCCAGGAAGGCCGCTCCAGTGCAGGAGGCCGCCAAGCCCTCGGAAACCGAAGCCCCTGTGGCTCCCGCCGCCACCTTCATTTCCCCCGGCGTTCCTCCTCCCGGGACAGTCGTGGAGGCCGCCAACCTTGACCGCTGGAAGGACTTCATCAGCCCCTCCATCGCGTGGGCCGTGCGCCGTGGGGCCCGGCTACCCGTGATCGAGAACACGCCGATTGTCCAGGAGCCGGCCAGGGCGGATGCCACGCAGCGCTACAGCCCGCAGGTGCGGCTGTCCGACGACAAGACGCACATGATCAACTATGTGGCCGGCGTGCCCTTTCCCTTCGTGCAGACTGATGATCCGGACGCCGGCATCAAGATGATCCTCAACTGGGACGCCAGGATCATCAACGATGACTTCGATATCCGGAACTTCGGCTGCCAGACGGGGTCCTTCGGCAGCAACACTGGCCTCCAGGTGGAGCGCGACTACATCACCGGCCACTTCCGCCGTCTCTACTATGTGGGCCGCATGTACCACGAACCCAAGCCCACCTGGTCCAACCCGGAGAACATCCGCTATCGCGAGATGCTGCATCCGGTGATGGAGCCTTTCGATCTCAAGGGCGCGGGATTCACCTACAACCGCTTCCAAGACCCCCGTCGCCAGGACGATTCGTGGCTCTACCTGCCCCAGCTGAAGCGCGTGCGCCGCCTCAGCACGGCCCAGCGCTCGGAGGGCGTCTTCGGGCAGGACATCGATCTGGACAGCTACGGCGGCTACGGCGGCAACCCGTCCTGGACGGACTGGCGCCTGCTTGGCACCAAGACCATCATCGCAACCATGCATGGCCGCCAGATGCCGGCCAAGTGGCTGCCCCCGCCCAACGACTTCCTCCATGACGATGTCTGGGAGCCGCGTGACGTGTGGGTGCTCGAGGGCCGCTCGCGTCTGGCCGGCTACGCTTTCGGAAGCCGCGTGATCTACATCGACCGCGAGTCCTTTTTTATCCCGTACACGGAGATCTTCGATCTCCAGGGCAGGCTCTGGAAAGGGCTGGTCCAGAACTGGATCTCGCGTGCCAAGATGCGCCCTGGATCCAAGTACGACGTCCCCTTCGAACGCGTTGTTCTCTCTGGGATTGCGCTCTACGACATGCAGTTCAATCACGCGACGCGATGCCAGTTCCCGGACGAGTCTTTCAAGGAGGAAGACGGCTGGTATCTCAACGCGAAGGAAGAGGAAGGCACGACCGAGAGTGCCTTCGACGTGGCCACGTTCATCGGAGAGGGGCGCTGAGACGCCATTCGGGGGGTACCCAAGATGAGCGACCCGAACATCGAAGTTCTGAGGCGGCGCCTCACGGAAAGCGAGAGCGCCGGGGCAGTCGAGATTGACTCGGCTTTCGCGAGGCTGGAAGAAAAGATTCTTCTGTTGGTGGATACCATCGAGTCGGCCCACGCGGTGCAGCTCGAGGATCTCCGTCAGGAGGCCGCCCGGCTGGCGGCCACCCGCACGAGCAGTTCGGACTACTAGGCCGGACGGCGGGACAGAGGGCGGCAAGGGCGGACGATCATGAAACTGGAGACACCCGAACCAGCACTGGCCACCGACGCGGTTCTCAACCGCATCGAGTCGGTGAAGCGTGAAGCCGTGGCGTCCGTCGTCGCGCTGCGCGACGCTCTGCAGTCGCGTGTCGACCTGATCGGCCAGGTCCGCGGAGACCTCTCGCGCGCCCTCGAGAAGTTCGAAGAAGAACGGCGCCTGTTCGACCTCCAGCGCGAGGAACTCGAGCGCCGCGCCAGCCAGCCCCTCAACCCCGAAACCTTCGAGCGCCGCCTCATCGAGGAAAAGGACCGCCTCGACGAGGAGAGGGCCCTGTTCGAGGCCGAGAAGCGCACCCTGCGCGAGCGCGCCGCCAAGCGGGCCGACGAATTGTCGACCCGCGAAAAGTCCCTCCAGGAAGCCCACGACCACCTCGACGAGGAACTCCAGGCCCTGGCCAGGGAGAAGGCCGCGTCCCAGGCCCAGGCCCAGGCCGCCACCCGCGAGATCGCCGCGCGGGAGGCCATGGTCGCCGCCGAGCGCGCCCAGATGATCCGCGAGATGGAAACCTTCCACGCGGAGCGCGCCAAGGTCGAGGCCCAGGAAACCGAGAAGGCGGCGCGCATGGAACTGCGCGAACGCGAAGTCGAAGCCGGCAAGCTCATCCTCACCGAGCAGCGCACCGAACTTGAGACCCGGCTGCGCGAGGCCGAAACCCGTGAAGCGGCCAGCGCGCGCGCCTTCGCGCTGCGCAGCCGCGAGCTCGAGGAGCGCGGCGCAGCCCTGGAGCTGGAGCGCAGCACCATTGCCGTCGAGCGCGGCGGCCTGAAGAAACAGCACGACGAAGCGCTGGCGGCGGTCGAAGTCCGCGCCCAGGAACTCGAGGGACGCCGCGTCCTGCTCGAGAAGGAGCACCAGGTCCTGCGCGAGACGGTCGCGGCCGACGAGGCCCGCGTCCGCCAGCTGGAAAAGGCCGTCCTCAAGGCCCAGGACGATTTCGCCAAGGACTGCGAAGCCGTCGAGGCGGAGAGGGCCCGCGTGCGGGCCGAGCTGGACACTCGGGCCAGGGATCTCGACGAGAAGGCGAAGGGCATCGAGAGGGACCGCGAACTTCTGGCGCGCGACCGCCAGGGCCTCGAGGTGGACGCTCGCGAGCTGCGCGGCGACGCCGAAGCCCGCGTTCGCGCGGCCGCCGAGCTGGAGAAGTGGCTGGCGTCCTCCCGCACCCGCCTCGATTCGGAACTGACCTCCCTCGAGGAACAGCGCGGCAGGCACACGGCCGCCGTCCTGCGCGCCGAGGAGGAAGCCAAGGCCCGCCTCCAGGCCATCGCCGACGAGCAGGCCGACCTCCAGCGGCGCGCCAAGGAATTGGAAGCCCGCCGCGACCAGCTGGCCGTGAACCTCGACGAAAGGGCCGCGGTGCTCGACCGACGCGAGGCCGAAATCGGCAAAACCGACCAGAGGCTGCGCGCCGATCGCGAGGCGCTCGAGAGCGAGCTCAAGTCCCTCGAGGAAAGGTCCGACGCCGCGGCTGCCGTCATCGCCGCCGGCGAACGCGCCCTCGCCGAGAGGAAGGAGGAGCTGGCCCGCAACCGCGAGGCCCTCGCCGGCGAGCGCCAGAGGATCGAGTCCGAGTTCGTTGACCGCCGGACCGAGATTACTGCACTCGAGCAGTGGCTGGCGGGCTCCCGCGCCCGCCAGGAGAAGGAGCAGGTCGTCCTCGACACCGCGCGCACCAACCACCAGGGCGAAGTCGAGAAGGCCGCGGTCGCCGCCAAGGAACGCGAGAAGGCCATGGAGGCGCGGCGCACGGAGATCGAGAAGAGCGTGCAGGAGCTCGAGGCCCGCCGCAGCGAACTGTCGGTGGACATCGACAAGCGCACGGCAGCGGTCACCGCCCGCGAGAAGGAACTGGCCGCCGTCGAGCAGAAGCTCAAGGACGACCGCACGGCTCTCGAGAGCGAACTCGCCGACCTCGAGCAGAAGACGACCGCCGCCGCCGCCACGCTGGCGGCGCGCGAGAAGGAAATCGCCGACCGCCAGTCCGAACTCGCCCGCGAGCGCGAGAACGTGGCCGACGAGCGCAAGCGCCTGGGGGCCGAGGCCGCCGCCAGGATGGAAGAGATCAAGACCCTGGAAGCCTGGCTGGCCGAGTCCCGCGAGAAGCAGCAGTCCGACCGCGTCGCCCTCGACAAGGCCCGCAACAGCCATCGCGAAGAAGCAGCCGCCTTCGCCGCGGAGGTCGCCGAGCGCGACCAGGAGATCGCCACTGCCGAGGCCGAGCTGCAACGCCGCACCAAGGACCTCGAGGCCCGCCGCGACGAGCTGGCCAAGGATCTTGACGAGCGGAGTTCCGAGCTCGAGGACCGCGAGAAGAAGCTGGCCCAGTCCCTGTCCACGGTGAAGGCCGATCGCGAGGCCATCGAGAGCGAGTTCAAGGCCCTCGGCGAGAAGTCCGAGGCTGCGGCCCGCGACTTCGCCTCCCAGGAGCGCACGCTCGACGAACGCCGCATGGAGCTGTCACGGGAACGCGACGCCATCGTTGCCGACCGCAGGAAGGCCGACGAGGCCGTGGCCGGCCGTCTCGCGGAGATCGCCGCCCTGGAAGCCTGGCTGGCCGACTGCCGCCAGCGCGCCGACAAGGAGCCCACGCGCCTCACGGCGGCCCTGGCCGATCTCGACAAGCGCGACGCCGAACTGGCCACCCGCATCAAGGCGGCCGAGGCCGAGGCCGAGACGGCGAAGGCCCGCCTGGCCACGGACCGCCAGGCCATCGAGGCCGAGCGCGCCGGCGTGCAAGCTCGCCTCGACGCCCGCCAGAAGGAGATCGAGGCCGACCGTGTCCGCCTCGAGCGCGACCGCCAGGCCCTCGAGGACGAGGTTTCGACGCTCGAGAAGAGGGCCGAGGAACAGCGCGGTCGTTTCGCCGAGCAGGAGCGCCTCCTGCGCGAGGCGCGCGCCGCCCTCAGCCGCGAGCGTGAGAGCCTCCTCGACGACCAGCAGCAACTCGAGTCGCGCATCTCCGCCCGCCGCAAGGAACTCTCCACCCTCGAATCCTGGCTGGCGGATTCGCGCACGCGGCTCGAAAGCGCGCTGCGCGAAGTGGCCGACGAGCGCGAGGAAGTCCGCCAGGAACGCCTGAAGATCCGCAAGCAGGCCGTCGCCAGCGCCACCGACCTCGGGGAGGACCTGTGACGCGGGAGCCGGGGCCGGACAGCGGACGAAGGACATCAGGCAGGGATCAAGGATATTGGCGGGCCTTCGGGTCGCCGCGCGGGGGTTGCTGAAGCATGAACAAGACCATCGTTGAGGACGTGATGAAGATTCGCGGGGTCCGGGGTGCCGCCGTCCTGGGCGACACGGGGGCCATCGCGAACACCACCATCGCCGCCAAGGAACTCAACCAGTTCTTCGAGGCGATGTTCAAAGTGGTCGTCGAGGGGAAGAGCGCGTCCGCGCTCGGCGGCGTCCGCCGCCTGGTCGTCAGGACCGACAAGGACGAAGACCTTGCCCTGGTGATGAAGGACAAACAGGCCCTGGCGATCGTTTCCGAGCGTTCCCGGCCACAGACGGAGCTCTTCGCGGAAGTCGGCGAGCTGCTCAAGCGGGGATAGTCGTGCGTACGCTTTTGAGAGATCTCGGGACGGTCAGTGGCGTCCAGTCGGCCTGCATCGTCCGCAAGGGCGAGGTGCTGGCTTCTTCGTTCGCGGAGTCGGACGCGGTGGCCCAGGCGGCCAGCCTCGGTTTCGTGCGCGGGATCGGCGATGGCCTCGAGCAGGCGGGTCGCGGCTTCGAGGAACTCCTGGTCGAACTCGAGGGTCGCTCTCTCATGGTGGTTCCCGTCGAGAAGGACTTCGTCCTGGCGATGCTGGCTGCCCCGGATGCGAACCTGCAGTTGTTGAGAGTGATCCTCGGATCCTCGGTGCGCCAGCTTCGGCGCATGCACGGGATCGCGGAGAAGGCCGAAGCGGCTCCTGCCGCGGCCAGGCCGGAGGCGGCGCCCGCTCCCAAGCCGATGCCGGGAGCGCCCGCTCCGGCGGGCCGGCCCCAGCAGCCCGCGGCCGCACCGCCTTCGCCCCCTCCTCCCCCGTCCCAGCAGGCGGCGAAGACCCCGCCCACCGGCCGGCCGCAGCCGCCGCCGCCGCCGGGACGGCCGGCTTCTCCTCCTCCGCCGCCCCTCAAGGGACAGCAGCAGGCACCGCCTCCCAGGCCCGTTACCGGAGCGCCGCCGCCGCCGGCGCCGCAGGCTGCTGCGCCGGCCAGGCCCCAGCAGCCCGCTGCGGCCGCACCTGCACCCCAGGCCTCAGGCATCAAGCCGGTCGCCAAGCCCGAGCCGGCGCCGGCCGCGGCGAAACCGGCCGACAAGGATGCCGAGCCGGTCCTGCCCCAGGTCCTGGCCCTGCTCACCGAGTACATCGGCCCGGTGGCCAGGGTGAGCTTCAAGCGTGGCGTGACGCGCTGGCGCGAGACCAGCACGCCCACTGTCGGCACCCTGGGCGAACTTGCCAAGATCCTCGCGGCCGACCTGTCGAGCGACAGCGAGAAGAAGGCCTTCCTGGACGCCGTCGAGAAGCTGCGAGGCGGCTGAAAGGGAACCGAAGGGCGGCGCGGACCCCCTCAGGCGGGAGGGTCCCGTGCAACGGCAGGCCGTGGCGTATATGGAGCAGCGGGGCGGAGTTGCCCCTTCCAGCCCGGCCGGATGGCGGAGGGTCGCCCTCCGCCACCGAAGCGCAAGGAGAGATTTTTAGTACATGAGCAGCATGCGCAACAAACTCGTGCTGGCTTCGGCCGCCGTCACCCTGCCGCCCCTCGTGGCCCTGGGTTGGTACGGCGGAAGCCGCGTCGAGGAGGTCCTCCGCACGGACGGTCTCGAAAGGCTCGAAGCTCGTATCTCGGGTCTTGCCGTTCAGGTCGAACGCTACCTCGCCGGCGTAGACGGCGACCTGCTCCTGCTGGCCGACACGCCCGCCCTGGCCCAGTACCTGCTGGCTTCCGACAGCGGCGACACGGCTCTGATCGACGCGGCCCGCAAGAACCTCTCGTTGGCCTTCGTGCGCCTCTCGGAGATCCGCGGCAACTACTACCAGATCCGCTACTTCGACAGTTCCGGCGCCGAGAGGCTGCGCGTGGACCGCGACAAGGACGTCACCGTGGTGGTGTCGCCCGACAAACTCGAGACGCGCCGGTCAACTCCCGACTTCGCCTCGGCCCTCAAGCTGCCCAAGGGCGAGGTCATGATCTCGCCGGTGGAGCTCAACCGCGAGAAGGGCACCCTCGACGACACGCCCCGTCCCATCCTTCGCTACAGCACGTCGGTCTTCGACAACACGTCGCGCCGGCGCGGGGTGCTGGTGATCGGCGTCGCGGTCGATCCCGTCCTGAAGTTGGTGGCGTCGTCCGCCGAGCCCGGCGAAACGATCTTCGTGGCCGACTCCGGCGGCGCCTACCTGAGCCATCCCGAGCAGGGCAAGCTCTTCGGCAGCGAAAGGGACCTCGCCACCGGCGAGAACCTGGTGAAGGACTATCCTGAGCTGGGGCCCAAGCTGCTTGCGGCCACCGAACTCATCAAGGAAGAGGGCGACGACGTCCTCACCATCGCCAAGCCGCTGCCGATTCCCGGCGTCACCCGCGGCGGCCTCGGCGTGCTCGTGGACCTGATGCCCACCGACATCCTCTACTCCAAGGCCTCGGGCCTGAGGACGGTGTTCAACTGGCTCACGCTTCTCGCCCTCGCGCTGGCCCTCGGGTTCGGCGTGCTCGTCGCCCAGTGGGTGACCGGCCCCATTGTGACGCTCACCGAAGCGGTGGACCGCATGAGCAAGGGCGACCTCGACTCGCCGATCGAATCGGTTTCCGACGAGGAAACCCAGAAGCTGGCAGCCGCCATGGAAAGACTTCGCAAGTCGATGAAGCTGATGATCGACAAGTACTCGGAATAACCCGGCGCCGCGGCGGCCCCGCCGCGCCGTTGCCCAAAAGAAAAGCCGCGGAGTGTCCTGCACTCCGCGGCTTTCTTCTTTGCGGGCTCCGCGTCCGGCTTGCGGACGGGCTCTTCCTCGCGGCCTGCTACGGCTGCTTCGGAGCGGCGGCGTCGGCGGGGGACGCGGCCGTCCTCGGCTTGTAGGGTAGCGTGGTCGGGATCATCAGGCGGCTGGCGGCGATCGACCAGTTCGCCTTTTCGAGGATCAGCACGGAGGTCAGCATACCCGTGCGGGCGGGCACGGCCGTTCCATCGGGAAGCTCGGCGCCGGCCAACTCGTAGGTGCCGTCCACGAGAGCGACCGTATCGCTGATCATCCACACCGACTTCACTGCCAGCGTCAGCGTGGTCTTCTTGAAGACACCGTTGTGCTGCTTGGTGAGCAGGGCCGTGACCTCGTCGCGACCCTTGGCCACCTGGCCGTCGGGCTCGACGTGGTCGCCGTCGATGGCCCAGCGCTTGGAGATGGTGGCGACGTCGTGGGCGTTCCACGCCTTGACGAAGTCGGTGTACAGGTCGCGGATGGCCTGTTCGCTCTTCACGTCGGCGGCGGTGCCGCCGCCGAGCCCGAAGGCGCGGGCTTCGGGAACGAAGGCCGGCGAGGCGCCGAGGGCGACGAGAAGGCCGAAGGAAACGAGAAGGGTCCGGGGGGTGGAAACGGTGTGCTTCATGGCCCGGAGTTCTACGCCTTGGTCACGAACCACGTCAACGGTCCGCGGCCATTCGGCCGAAGCGCGGCGCCCCGGGCCCGGTCCGGGGCGCCGCATCAGGACCGGCAAGAACGCTGACGCGGCGCGGCAAGGCCTCGCGGCTGCTGCCCGATCAGCCCGCGAAAGCCCCCATGAGGCGGCCGCGAACGATTTCCTCGGCTTCGCGGACGATGCGGTCGAGGAGGTCCTGGCAGGTGGGGATGTCGTGGATGAGGCCGGCGACCATGCCGCAGCTCCAGGCCCCGGCGTCCATCTCCCCGTCCTGCAGCACCTTGCGGTTCTGGGTCCCGGCCACCAGGGGGCGGATGTCGTCGATGGTCACACCCTCGCCCTTTTCCTTCTCGATGGCGCGGATCTTCTCCACGGCGGCGTTGGTGAGCACGCGCTCGGTGTTGCGCAGGGGCCTCATGATGAGGCGGGTCGACAACTCGTCGGCATCGACCAGGGCCTGCTTCACGTTGGGGTGCACGGGGGCCTCAACGGTGGCGATGAAGCGGGTGCCCATGTTGATGCCGTCGGCACCGAGGGCCAGCGCCGCCACGAGGCTGCGCGCGTTGGCCATGCCGCCGGAGGCGACGAAGGGGATGGTGAGTTCCTCGGCGGCCCGAGCCAGCAGCACGAGGCCCGGAACGTCGTCCTCGCCGGGATGGCCGGCGCACTCGAAGCCGTCCACGCTGACGGCGTCGCAGCCGATGCGCTCGGCCTTGAGCGAGTGGCGCACCGAGGTGCACTTGTGGATCACCTTGACGCCCGCCGCCTTGAGCGTGGGCATGAAGGGCTCGGGGCTGCGCCCCGCGGTCTCGACGATCTTGACGCCGCCCTCGATGATGACGCGCATGTACTCGTCGTAGGGCGGGGTGACGAACATCGGCAGGATGGTGAGGTTCACGCCGAAGGGCTTGTCCGTCATCTTGTGACAGCGCTCGATCTCCCTGGCCAGGTCGGCCGGGGTCGGCTGGGTGAGTCCGGTGAGGATGCCGAGGCCCCCGGCGTTGGAGACCGCCGCCGCCATCTCCGCGTAGCCGACGTAGTGCATGCCGCCTTGGATGATGGGGTGGCGGATTCCGAACAGCTCGGTGATGCGGGTCTTCATGTTTGTCTTCCTTACTGCTGGAAATGGGCCGTTCGCTGCGGCGTCCGGCAAGGGGCGGGACGCTAGCCCGGAGGCAGCGTGGTTACGAATGCCGCCAACGCCGCGTGAACTCGCGCACGCGCGGGCCTTCCGGGTCCGCTCAGGCGTCGGCGCTGTGGTGGCGACCGGTGATGGACCAGGCCAGTCCTGCCACCACGAGGCCCACGGTCGCGCCGGTGACGGTGTTCCAGAACATGCAGGGCGATCCGCAATGGGGATTGGCCAGGCCCACCATTCCCAAGGGCAGCAGGGCCAGCGCGCCGCAGAGGGGACCGCGCAGGTACCAGGCCCGCGGAACCGCAGTGATGCCCACCCAAAGGCCGATCGACAATCGCGCCAGCACGTAGCCCCAGACTAGGATGCTCCCATCCACCGACTGCACGTCCCATTTCTCGGGAACAGGGCCGTGGACCAGGCCCGGCATCCAGCCCAGCACCAACCCGAGAGCGACGCAGGTGGCCGTGTAACGCAGGGAGTCGGTGCCGATCGCCATGGGAGCCGCGCTCAGCCGCGGTCGAGGAGGCGGCGCACCACCGACTCGCAGTCGGCGGTCTCCATGTAGCGCGGCACCGGATAGTTCATGTGGGCTTCGGCCAGGGCGGCGGCGGCGATGCCGGGGATGTCCTGCACCTGCAAAGCGGCCAGGGTCGGCGGCACGCCGACGTCGCGGGCGAGGCCGCGCACGGCCTCGAGGAAGGCCAGCGCCAGGCTCCTCTCGTCGCGACCCTCCAGTTCGAGGAGTCGCGCCAGGTCGGCCATGCGGCCGGATGCCGTTTCCATGGAGAATTCGAGGACGTGCGGAAGCACCGTGGCGTTGGCCAGGCCGTGGGGCGTGCGGTAGCGCGCGCCGAGCTGGTGGGCGATGGCGTGCACGTAGCCGACGCTCGTGCGCGTGAAGGCGAGGCCGGCGTAGTAGGAAGCCAGGGCCATCGCGCGGCGCGCGTCGAGGTCGCTGCCTTCGCTGTAGGCCTTGGGCAGGTTGGCGAAGATCAGCTTGACGGCCGCCTTCGCCCAGCGTTCGGTCTGGGCGGTGGACGTCTTCGAGAGGTAGGACTCGACGGCGTGCGTGAGGGCGTCCATGCCGGTGGCCGCCGTGATCGGCGGCGGCAGGCCCACCATCAGCGAGGGATCCAGGGCTGTCATCAGCGGCAGCAGCTTGGGATCGACGAAGAACTTCTTTGCGTGGGTGACCGGATCGGAGACGACGGCGGCGATGGTCACTTCGGAGCCGGTGCCGGCGGTGGTGGGGATCGCGTAGAGCGGCACGGGAGGGCGCCGGACTTTCATCAGGCCTTCGAGCTTGTGGAGAGGCTTGTCGTTGGTGGCCGCGGCGGCGATCACCTTGGCGGCGTCCATCGGCGATCCGCCGCCGATGGCGAGGACCGCATCGCAGCCCTGGCTGCGCAGCAGGGCCAGCCCGGCGTGGACCTGGTCCGAGGTGGGGTCCGGCTCGACGCCGTCGTAGATGCTCCAGGCGACCCCCACCGCGTCCAGCGACTTCGTCACCTCGGCAACGATACCGAGCTTCACCAGCATCGCGTCGGTGACGATGAGGAGCTTCTTCGCGCCGGCTTCGGCGATGGCCGAGCACAGGTCGCGCGAGGAACCCGGGCCGAGCAGGGTCATCGGCACGCGGTCGGGGATGAGTTTGGAGACGACGCCGGTGATCGCGATCGCGACGTCGTGGAGGGCTTTGCGGGATCGGCTCATGGGTGGCTTGTAGCGGGACGCGGCCCCGAGGTCATCCCTGCACCCTAGGAGCGTGCGCCCCAGAAAATCTGGCGCGCGAAAACCTCGGGATCTGAGCTGGATCGGGTCGACTGCCGAGCGGCGGACGGCTCGGCGGCGATGGTCAC
>JBHEPB010000070.1:0-6809 GCA_046260515.1 Binatia bacterium | reverse complement strand
ATCATCTCGCCGCGGATGGTGGGGCCGATGTAACGGCGTTTCTGTTCCTCGCTGCCGTACTGCAGCAGGGTCGGCACGAACATGCTGATGCCCTGGTTGGCCATCCCGCGGGGCACACCGGCGCGGCGGAACTCTTCGTCGATGATGATGTTGCGCAGGAGGTCGGGCTTGGCGCCGAAGCCGCCGTACTCCCTGGGCACGGTGCGCGAGGCATAGCCGTGCTCGACGAGAAGTTTCTGCCAGCCGCGCATCGAGCCCGCCCCCTCGGCCAGCGCGCTGCCGCCCCTCGGAGCCGCGTCGCGGTGCGCATCGAGAAACTCGCGGACTTCCTTGCGGAACGCCTCGTACTCCGGCCCATAACTAAGATCCATGCACGTGTCCTAGCGAGAAACCCGGGACAGGTACAGGTTTCCTGCCGGAAACCTGTACCTGTCCCGGGTTTCGGTCAGCGGCGGTATTTTTCGGCGAGGGCGTATTTTTCGTCGAGGCCGACGAGGGCGCCGAATTCGTCGAAGCCCATCATGTCGGCGGCAATCGCGGCGGTGTCGCCGCTGCGGGACAGGTGGGTGTAGGCCTTCTCGAGGGCGCGTGCGGCGGTGAGGATGGCGGTTACCGGGTACACCGCTACTTCGTAGCCGATCTCTTCGAGCTGTTTCAGCGGCAGGAGAGGCGTGTGGCCTCCCTCCACCATGTTGACGAGGAGCGGGGGCGGGATCTCGGCGGTGATGCGCCGCATCTCGTCCACGCCCTGGGGCGCTTCGATGAAGACGAGGTCGGCGCCGGCTTCCTTCATGGCCAGGCCGCGGCGGATCGCTTCGTCCAGGCCGGCGACCGCGCGCGCGTCGGTGCGACCGACGATGAGGAAGTCCGCGTCACCGCGTGCGTCGCGCGCAGCAGAGATCTTCTCGACGTGTTCTTCCAGGGGCACGATGGCCTTGCCGCGCATGTGCCCGCAGCGCTTGGGCCACACCTGGTCCTCCAGGAAGACGCCGGCCGCGCCCATCGCCACCAGCTCGCCGACGAGGCGCTGCACGTTGACCACGCCGCCTCCGCCCGTGTCGCCGTCCACGAGAATCGGCATGTCCACCGCGCGCACCACGCGGCGGGCCACGTCCAGCATCTCGGTTTGCGTGAGGATTCCGAAGTCGGGCTCGGCCAGCGCCGCGCCGGCCACCGAGTAGCCGCTGAGCATGGCCGCGGCGAAACCGGCGCGCTCGGCAAGGCGCGCGGAGAGGGCATCGAAGACGCCGGTGGTGAGCGTGATGGATCGGTCGCTGAGGAGGTCGAGGAGGCGAGGGTCGCGCATGAGGCCGAACCTAACGGGCGGCCCCCCGCCGATCAAAGCCGCGAACATGACAGGAATGGGATTGAGGACGGCCCGGCGTCCGCGCCATACCGCCTCCATGACGAGGGCTCTCCAGACGTGCGGACGCACCGGGGCCGGCCAGCGGGGAACGAGCCTGCTCGAAGCCTGCGCGGCCCTGGCCCTCGCTGCCGCGGCGGCGGCGGCCCTGGTCTCGGGCGTGCATCCCCTTTCGTGCGCGCTTCGCGTGGACGCCGGCCGCAGCGTCCTCGTGGGTGCGCTGCTGAAAGCGAGACGCGAGGCCTACGCGGCGGGCGTCAACACCACGGTGGAGGCGGTCGAGGGCGACGACCGGGTGACGCTGCAGCCGTCGGGACGCAGCCAGCCTCTCGGCGAGGGTGTCACGCTGGCGTCGGTACCGGCCGACGGCAACGTGCAGTTCCGCGCCGCCGGGCTGGCCGACAACGCCACCCTCGTCCTCGTTTGCGGCGACGCCGAAGCGAAGGTGGTGGTGAACCAGCGCGGGGTGATCCGGTGACGACCGCCGGTTGCAGATACGCGTGCGTCGGGGAACGCGGCCTCAGCCTCCTCGAGTGCACGGCTTCGCTGGCTCTGGCTGCACTCCTGCTCGCGACCACCACCCAGGCCAGCCAGGCCGCAGCGACACTGGTGAGGAAGGCCCGGGTGCTGGCCGACACGGTGGACGTCGCCCGCAATCTTCTCGAGCACGAACTCGGAGCGCCCTGCGCGTCGCCCTTCCCCTGCCCCGACGGCTATCGCTGCGAGGTCACGAGAGCGCCGGTCACCGCAATCGCCGATCGCCTCATCGCCAGCGTCACCCGCGACGACGGCCTGGCCGCAGAGCAACTGCGCACCCTCGCGCCGGCGCCCGCCTGTGGAAGCTGACGATGCCCGGCCTCCTCGAAACCGCCGCCTCCCTCGGCCTGTCCGCCGGCGTCGTCGCGCTGCTGATGGCCAACCTCGCCGGTGCCGCACGGATGCAGGCGGCCTGCCTGCTGCTGGCCGACGACCTCTTCCGTGTCCGCCAGCTCGAGCACCTGGTGGACCGCGCCACGCTCCTGGCCGGGGCCGGCCCCACCCGTCCGCCTCCCCTGGCTTCGCTCAGCGGCGATACCGCCGTGTTCGCTGCCGACCTCGACGGCGACGGCACGGTGGACCCGAACAGTTCGGAGACCAGCGCCGTGGAAGTGCGTCCCGACGGAGCCGACGCGCGGGTTCGGCTGCGCCTGGGGCGCCAGACGATGACGGTGCTGGAGGCCAAGGACAGCGAGGCGACGCTGGCCGCTTTCGACCCCCGCGGCATGGTCGCCGCCGCCGCCACCGCGAGCCTCGTCGAACTCGTTCTGGCCGCTCGCGCCGAAGGCGACGAGTCGCCGCGGCGAATGCTGTTCGCGCTGCCGGCAAGGACGCTGCCGTGACCGCGCGATGAACGAACGCGGCAGCGTGCTGCTGGTGGTGCTGCTGCTCGCGGCTGCGTCGGCGGCGGCGTCCGCGGCCCTGCTGGACCGCGCCTGGCAGGCGGGGGCAGAGCTCCGTGCGCGCCGCGACGTGCTCTGCGCGCGCTACGCGGCTCTCGGCGGCCTGGCTCTCGGCGGCGCCACGGCGGCCGACGGCAGCGCGGCGAGCCTCGTCGGCGGCGACGCCGACTTCCTGGTGGTGTCGTTCGTGCGTCTGTCGCCGGCCTGGTGCGTGCGGCGTGCCCGGGCTTCGTGCGGCGGCGCCATGCGCAGCTACGACCGCACGCTCGAGGACGCCTCGGCCTGCGACGCCGCGCCAACATGAGCAGGTTGAGCAGGTTGAGCAAGTTGAGCAGGATAAGTGGGGACCCTGCCCCGGTTGCTCTGTCCCCGCGGGGCGGCAACACTCCGCGCCCTCATGGCATTGTTCGTCACGTTCGAAGGCATCGAGGGCTGCGGCAAGTCCACCCAGTCCCGCTACGTCGCCGCCGCCCTGCGCGAGCAGGGACACGAGGTCGTGCTGACGCGCGAGCCCGGCGGCACCGACATCACCGCCGAGATCCGCCGCCTGCTGGCCGATCCGGCGAGCAAGCTCGACCCCACGGCCGAGCTCATGCTCTTCCTGGCCGACCGCGCCCAGCACGTGGCCACGGTGATCCGGCCGGCCCTGGCCGAGGGCAAGATCGTGCTCTGCGACCGTTACTGCGACTCCACCCTGGCCTACCAGGGCTACGGCCGCGGCCACGACCTCGCCTGGCTGGAGGAACTGAACCGGCGCGCGTCGCACGGCGTGGTGCCGAACCTGACCCTGTGGATCGACTGCGCGGTGGAAACCGGCCTCGGCCGCGCCAAGCACCGCGATGGCGGGCCCGGCGACCGCTTCGAGAGCGAGCCCCTGGCTTTCCACTCGCGCATCCGCGGCGGCTTTGCCGAACTGGCCCGCCGTTTTCCCGAACGCATCCTGCGCATCGACAGCGAGCGCTCCCAAGAAGAAGTCGGCGCCGACTGCCTGGAGGCGGTGCTGGCGAGGCTCGCCGCGGCATGAGCACCGGCGTGCATCAGGACCCCGCGAACTCTTCCGACCTGCGGAGCCGCACCCGCCCGTGAACGCCATCCGCGAACCCGTGGGCCACGTCGCGATCCGCGAGATGCTGCGCGGCCTGGCCGCCGCCCGCGCTGCCGGCGCCGGCAGCGCCCTGCACCACGCCTGGCTCTTCGCGGGCCCGGCGGGCGTGGGCAAGTTCCAGGTGGCGCGCTGGTGGGCTTCGCTGCTCAAGTGCCCCGAGGCCGGCGCGTGCGGCGGCTCCTGCGAAAGCTGCCGCCTGATGGCCGGCGCCGTGCATCCCGACGTTTTCGAGACGGGACCCGCACCCAAGGACAAGAACGCCGTGCAGACGGCCGACGAGGTGATCGAGCGCAAGAAGTCGGTGGGCATCGAACAGAGCCGCACGCTGCTGCAACGCCTGGCGATGCGGCCCACGCGGCCCGGACCGCGCGTGGCCATTGTGCGCGAGGCGGGCACCATGACGCCCGAGGCCCAGAACGCCCTGCTCAAGATCCTGGAGGAGCCGCCGGGCTCGGCGGTCATCATCCTGGTCACCGACAATATCGGCGCCATGCTCACCACCGTGCGCTCGCGCTGTCGCCACCTGGCCTTCGGCGCCCTGTCGGACGAAGAAGTGAGTCGTGTCCTCGTGGACAACGGCTGGAGCGAGGACATTGCGTCGGCGGCGGCGGCGTGCGCCCGCGGCAGCGCATCGCGGGCCCTCGAGTTCGATCCCGACGGCCTGGCCGAGCGCGAGAGCCTGCTGCTGGCTTGGGAAGCCCTGCGCCGGGAACCGGCCGGCGTCGAGGCGCTGGCCCAGGCCCTCGTGGCGCGCAAGGAATCCGGCTACGCGCTGGCCGATCTTCTCCAGTGGCAGCTCGCGCGCATCGAGACTTCGCTCGGCCGCGGCGGCCAGGAGCCGTCCCCCTCCCTGGCCCGCATTCTCGAGCAGACCGGCGCCGACGACACGCGCCGCCTCCTCGACGAGGCCACGCGCATCCAGGAAGCCATCGACATGATTTCCCGTAACGCCAACGCGAAACTCGTCATTCGCGACCTGCTGATGAATGTGCGAGCGTGACGCCGAAATGACTTCCCGCGTGCACCTGACCACCCCTCTCTACTACGTGAACGCCGAGCCCCATCTCGGCCACACCTACACCACCGTCGTCGTCGACACGGCCGCGCGCTTCCACCGCTCCATGGGCCGCGATGTGTTCTTCCTCACCGGCACCGACGAGCACGGCGACAAGATTGCCCAGGCCGCCGCCGCCAGGGACACCGAGCCCCGCGCCTACGCCGATCGCGTGTCGGCCCTGTTCCGCTCCACGTGGGACACCTGCGGCATCTCGTACGACCATTTCGTGCGCACCACCGACGACTACCACGTGCGCTTCGTGCAGCAGATGCTGCAGAAAATCCACGACGCCGGCGACATCTACTTCGGCGAGTACGGCGGCAAATACTGCTACGGCTGCGAGCGCTTCTACGCCGACCGCGAGCTGGTCGGCGGCAAGTGCCCCGACCACGAGACCGAGCCGGCCTTCATCAGCGAGAAGAACTACTTCTTCCGCATGAGCAACTACCAGCAGCGCCTCCTCGACCACCTGCAAGCCCACCCGGAGATGGTCACGCCCGTGGGCTATCGCAACGAGCTGATGGGCCTGCTGCGCGAGCCGCTGGAAGACCTGTGCATCTCGCGACCCAAGTCGCGGCTGACCTGGGGCATCGAGCTGCCCTTTGACAGCGAGTACGTCACCTACGTGTGGTTCGACGCCCTGGTGAACTACGTGAGCGCGCTGGCCCACGCCAAGGGCGAGAGCTGGGAGAAGTACTGGGACAACGCCCACCACTTCGTTGCCAAGGACATCCTCAAGCCCCACTCCGTGTTCTGGCCCACCATGCTGATGGCGGCCGGGCTGCCCGTGTACAAGGGACTGCACGTGCACGGCTACTGGAACATGGGCGAGTCCAAGATGTCGAAGTCGCTCGGCAACGTGATCCGTCCCCTGGAGATGCGCGAACGCTTCGGCATGGACGGGTTCCGCTACTTCCTGCTGCGCGAGATGGCCTTCGGCAACGACGCGGCCTTCACCGAGGACGCTTTCATCACGCGCTTCAACGCCGACCTTTCCAACGGCATCGGCAATCTCGTCAGCCGCGTGCTGGCGATGCAGCAGAAGTACTTCGAGGGCGCTGTACAGCCCCTTGAAGGCGGCGCCACCGAAGGCGAGGACGACGCGCTGGCCAGGGTCTTCGTCGAGGCCGAGCGCCTCGCGATCGAGGCTTACGAGAACAGCCAGTTCCACATCGCCCTGGAGGAGATCTGGAAGGCGGTGACGGCCTGCGACAAGTACATCGCCGAGATGGCGCCCTTCAAGATGTGGAAGGACGAGAAGGCGCGGCCCCGCGTCGGCGTCATCCTCCACCTGCTCTGCGACGCGCTTCGGCATCTGGCGCGCCTGATCGCGCCGGCCATGCCCGAGACTTCCGCGAAGATCGCCGGCCTGGTCGGCGCCGATCCCGGTCGCCTGGCCGATCCCGCACCGCCCTGGGGCGCGACCTACGCCGAAGGCCACGTGGTGAAGGCGCCCGAGCCCCTGTTCCCCCGCGTGGAGATCCCCAAGCCGTGAGCGTCGTCGGCCTCGTCGATACCCACTGCCACCTCACCGACCCCCGCTTCGCCGAAGACCTCGACGCGGTGATCGAGCGCGCCCTGGCCGCGGGCCTCACCCACATGGTCGCCGTTGGCGGCGGCGGTCCGGTGGAAGCGAGCGAGCAGGCTCTCCAGCTGGCGCGCCGGCATCCTTTCCTGCGCTCGACGGCCGGAATCCATCCCCACGACGCCAAGGACTTCGACGACGCCACCGAGGCGCGCGTGGCCGCCCTGCTGGAAGCGCGCGAATGCACGGCCGTCGGCGAGACCGGTCTCGACTACTTCTACAACCACAGCCCCGCCGACGTGCAGCGCGATGCCCTGGCC
>JBHEPB010000056.1:0-6686 GCA_046260515.1 Binatia bacterium | reverse complement strand
CGTCGGCACGGTGACCTCGGACGACGACATGGGCCCGATCGCGAGCGCAACAGCCCCGAAATCGCCGGACAGAGTCGCTTCGACCCCGCGCCCACGATTCCGATGGCCTCAGCCGTCGCTCTCGTGAATAAAGCGGGCTAGGGACCTGGCCAGGGCCAGCCAGGAATCCGGACGCCCGGCGGCGCACAGGGCCAGGGCCAGCCAGGCCCTGGTCTCCTCTTCGTCCGGAATGCGGCGCTGCCCCGCCTGCGATCCTGCCTCGTGCACCCGCGTTGCTTAGGCGCGACGCGGCGGCCTCCTCAATCCCATTTCCGCCATAAGCCGCCATGAACCGGCAGGTGCGCGCCCGCCGACGAACGCGACGGCCGAGGATCAGCTACGGGCGGAGGCGGCCACGGCCCACGGCACGCTGCGTCCCGAGAGCGCCCTGGCGAAGAGCAGGGCCTCCGCCGAGACGAGCACGATGCCGAGACCGATCATGCCCCACACCTGCCACAGCAGGAGTCCTTCGAGGACGGGCGCGGGAGAGCCGAGAGCCATCGTGTAGGAAGCCACGGCCAGGCCGGTGCCGAACGTGGAAAGGATGTGCACCAGGTACTCGCCGCTCGGCAGCCCGCCGAGAGGTTCGCGCGACTTCCTTTCGAGAAGCACGTCGACCACGGAGTTGCCCATGTCGGCGGCGAACAGGAAGAACGCCACGCGCGCCCAGGTCTCGTCGGCCGGCTGCAGGCACACCAGGAGGATGGCGACAAAGATCGCTCCGCGAAGCAGGTGCGTGACCTCCTCGGCCGCCGATCCCGGCTGGGCGAACAGGCGGAAGCGATAGAGGTGGTAGTAGAACACGTCGATGGCGCCGATGGTGCCGACGGCCGCCAGGATCATAAGGGTGGTGTTCATCGCAGGGCCTCCGTGGTGATGCCGCCTCGCAGCTGTTCGTCGCCGTCCTCGAAGTCCGGAGCCGCCAGCCACAGCCTCAGCAGGTGGCGCTTGCGCGCCGGCTCCTCCCAGTCCTCGTAAGCGGTGCGCTTGTGGAGGATCACCGAGTTCTTGAGCAGCTGGATGTCGCCGGGCAGAAACTCCATGTCGAGGTAGAGGCGCGGATCGTTGGCCGTCTGTTCCATCAGCGCGATCACTTCTTCCTGCTGCGGGGTGAAAGCGGGGACGCCCGGCAGTTCCTGGGCGCGGCGGATGTACCAGGGGATGAAGGCGGTGTTCAGGCCGCCGCCGCGCTCGGCGCAGATCGGGCGCGTGAAGTGCACGGGCGCTTCCATCTGCGGCTCGAAGTAGTGCCAGTAGAAGTCCTCGAACAGCACGGACGCGAGGTCGGGTCGCCGGCTCGCGATCTCGTTGTAGACGGTGACGGAGCTGACGATGCGGCTCTCGCCTCCGCTCTTCGAGGTCTTCAGGCACAGCAGGCCGATGATGTCGGCGCCGTCGGTGTGGAAGTCCTGCTCGGCGCGCGTCTTGTAGAGACGCGTGCTCGGGTCCTCCGGGTTGGCGCCGGTGTCGCGGATATCGGTCAGCGTTTCGCCAAGGAAGTTCTGGGGCACCGGTTTGCCGAGGTGAAGGCCGATAGCCCAGTACACCGAGGCGGCATCCTCGCTGGTCATGTGTTCCAGGGGCAGGCCGCGGATGAGGACGAAGCCGAGGCCGCGATGAAGGGCCTCGCGCCAGGACTTCAAGGCCGGCGCGAGGGCGCCAGGATCGACATCGGAAGCGTTGAGATCCTCGCGGGGTTTGCCGAGGGCGCGCAGGCCAGCGGCGATCTGTTCGGCGGCCGCCGCTTCCGCGGGCGACAGGCGGTAGATCCACTGCTCGCCTTGCGACAGTTGCGCTCCGGTCCAGGCGGCGGGCGAGGCCACGGGCCCTCGCGCTGCGGATGGGGTCGGGTTCTGGGTCATGTGGTCCTCCATATATATCGACAGGTGTCGATGTATTGCGCCATCCATCGATAGTTGTCAATATGTCGATATGGAAAAACCCGGGGCCACCCCTTCCCTGTCCTCCTGCTGCGCCCCCGTCCTCGGTGCCAGGCTCGGCAAGGCCGAAGCCGAGGAACTGGCCCTGGCCTTCAAGGCCATGTCCGATCCTGCCCGCCTGCGCCTGCTCAACCACATCGCCGCCCAGCCCTCGGCCGAAACCTGCGTGTGCTTCCTCACCGAACCGCTCGGCCTGGCCCAGCCGACCGTCAGCCATCACCTGAAGGTGTTGTACGACGCTGGCCTGCTCGGCCGCGAGAAGAGGGGGACCTGGGTGTACTACCGCGTGATACCGCAGCGGCTCACGCAACTGCGCGATGCCCTGGCCCTGCCGCCGTCGCGCCCCGCCACGAAGACGAAAGCCGCCGCGCGGGCGTAGGCACCGGGCGGCGGCCGGACTCAGGCCGCCTTGGCGCGGGAAGGAAGGGACTGAAGGAAGTTCGAGAGCAGGTTCTTCCCTTCCACCGTCAGGATGGATTCGGGATGGAACTGCACTCCGTCCACCGCCAGCTCGCGGTGGCGAAGGCCCATGATCTCGCCCTCCTCGGTCCAGGCGCTGATCTCCAGCACGTCGGGCAGCGTTTCGCGTTCGACGATGAGGGAATGGTAGCGCGTGGCCGTGAAGGGATTGGCAAGGCCGCGGAACAGGCCGCGACCGTCGTGGTGGATCGGCGAGGTCTTGCCGTGCATGAGGCGCGGCGCGCGGATCACGCGGCCGCCGAAGACCTGGCCGATGCTCTGGTGGCCGAGGCAGACGCCGAGGATGGGGATGCGACCTGCGAAGGAACTCACCGTTTGCAGCGAGATGCCGGCTTCGTTCGGCGTGCAGGGGCCGGGAGAGATGACGATGCCCGCGGGGGCCAGCTTTTCGATGCCCGCGATGTCGATGGCGTCGTTGCGCCGGACTTCCACGTCGGCACCGAGTTCCCCGAGGTACTGCACGAGGTTGTAGGTGAACGAGTCGTAGTTATCGATCATCAGGATCATGGGCGGATGCTAGACGGGACGCCGGCCGGATGCACCCGTTTCGCGGCCCCCGCGGGCCATTTTCGCGTGGCCTCGACACGCGAGGAGGGCCGGGTTAGTCCGGGCTGTGCGCCCGGCTTCGACATGACCGCCCTTCCCTCTGCATCTTCCGCCACCGAGAACGGGAACGGCCCCCCGCGCCTCCGCCACGTGGTCCATGGCGTGGCCGGGTCTGCCCGTCTCGTCGACTACATGAAGGACCGCCTCGCGCTGGTTCCCGTTACCGAGATCGGTGACCTCATCACGTCGGGTCGCGTGGACATTTCCACGCGCGGCGCGGATCCCGAAGCCGCACGGGCCCCCGCCCGCACCATGGACCCTGTTTCCGACGGCGACTGCATCGGCATCGATGCCGCAGCCCTGGCCGCGCTGGAGGCGGCGTCGCGCTGGAATCCGCCCTGGGATCATCCCCTCGTCCTGCTTCACGAGGACGACGATCTCCTCGTCGTCGTCAAGCCGGCCGGCATGCACGTGCATCCCCTCGGCGACCGGCGCGAGCACACGCTCGTCAATGCCCTCGTCCACCACGCCGGCGGTCGTCCGGGCCGGCCCTGGGCCACGTGGCGTCCCCACACCGTGCAGCGCCTCGACGTCGTGGTGTCGGGCCTGCTGCTGGTCGCGAAGAACGCCGCGTGCAAGACCGAGTTCGTGCGCGCCCAGAAGCGCAAGGCAATCCGCCGCACCTACCGTGCGATGGTGAGCGGCGTGGTGGCATCCGAAGGCGGCGTCATCGACGCGCCGATCGGGCGCGAACACGGACGCGGCTACCGCCGCGCGGTGCTGCCGGTGGAAAGCGGCGGCCAGGAAGCCGTGACACGCTGGAAACGCATCGAATCGCTGGACGACCGCACCCTCGTGGAACTGCAGCCCGAAAGCGGACGCACGCACCAACTGCGGGTTCACCTCGCGAGCCTCGGTCATCCGATCGTCGGCGACGGTCTCTACGCTACGGATGCTGCCGAGGTACTCGATCGCCTCGGTATCGCGCCGATCCGTCCCATCGCCCTGCGCGCGACGGGTCTCGTCTTCGTCCATCCGAAGAGCGGAAAAGAACTCTCCTTTGAGTCGCCCCCGCCGCCGGATTTCGGACTCGGCCAACTCGCAGACTGCTACGTTGCGGAGCCGTAGCGCTCGCGTAGCAGAGCAAGGAATTCCGTGGCCGCCGGGCTCGGCTGCTTGCCGCGCAGCGTGAGGCAATGCAGGGCGCGACGGATGCGCAGGTCCGTCACCTCCACTTCGCGCAGGCGTCCGATCTCGCACTCCAGGGCCACCGCCAAACGCGACACCAGCGCGAGGCCGAGGCCGCGCACGACGGCGTTCTTGATGGCCTCGGTGCTGCCCAGGTGCATCACGGGGCGCAGCTCCACTCCCCTCTCCTTCAGCGCAGCCTCGATCACCTGGCGGGTGCCGGAGCCTTCCTCGCGGTCGATGAAGGGCAGGCCGGCAAGATCGCGGGCCGCCACGCGGGCGACTCCCGCCAGCGGGCCGCCGGCACTGTCGGGCGCAGCGATGAGCACCATTTCGTCGTGGGTGAAGACGTCGGCGTCGAGAGCATCGGCGTCGGCGAAGCCTTCGGTAAGACCCTCGGTCAGCCCCAGATCGAGGCCGCCGTCGAGTACGTCGGTCTGGATGGCGCGCGTGTTTCCAATGCCGAGGTCGAGGACAATGCCGGGATGGCGCTCGGCGAAATCACCAAAGACCTGGGGCACGAGGTAGCTGCCGATGGTCGTGCTCGCCCCAACGGACAGGCGCCCGCGGTGGAGCCCCAGCAATTCGCCGAGGTCGCGCTCGGCCGCCTTCTCCTCGGCGAAGATGCGGCGGGCCCTTTCGGCCAGCAGTTCACCAGCGGCCGTGGCCCGGATCCCCCGCGGCAGGCGGTCGACCAGGCGGGCGCCCAAGGTGGACTCAAACTCGGCCAGTTGGCGGGACACGGCAGGCTGGCTGATGCGCAGGACCGAGGCGGCGGCCGTGATGGAGCCCTGCTCGATCACGGCCCGGAAAATCCTCAGGTGGTTCAGATTGAGAGCCATTGGTAGATCTTTCCTCAAGCTGATGGAGGAGAGGTATAGGCGCAAGTCGACTCTGATCAGCAGCCTTGTCGGGGTGACCTGCCCTTTCGGACCCGGGTCAGGCGCCGAGGGCTCCGATCGGAATGACGGTGACCCCGTCGTCGCGGCGGTAGCCGTAGCCGCCGGCCGTTAGGACGACCAGCGCGAGGGGTGGACCCATCGCGGCTGGATCAACACGCTCTTTCAGTCGCAGGAGTTGGACGGCTGCGGCGTCGATCTCTCCGGTGCCAAGTTTCACTTCGAAAGCCGCCCAGCGGCCGTCGGGGAACTCGAGAATGGCATCCGCTTCCAGGCCGGACTCGTCACGATACGCGTACAACCGCGCCTCGAGCGCCTGTGCATGGACCCTCAGATCGCGAATCACCAGGTTCTCGAAAAGCAGGCCGAACCACTCGAGATTCGACAGCAGGCGTGACGGCGTGACTCCCGTTGCGGCGATGGCCAGCGAGGGATCGACGAAGTGACGAACGGAAGCCGCGCGAAGTCGGGTCCGTGAGCGGAGAGAGGGCGCCCACGCCGGGAGGTCCTCGGTTTTCCCGCAGGCCCTCGGTCCCTCGATCAGCACACCTCGATCAGCACAGCCCCCGCGCTCTGCAGCGCTTGGCGAAGTTCTTTATCGACGGTCCTTGGGCGATACGACATGGGACATAGTTTTTATAATTCAATGGTTTCGCAAGCAGCAAGGGGACAATTGCGGACATTCGAGGGCGGTGTCTGCGGATTGGATAGTGGGCGGCCCGCCTGTCTCCGAAGCGCACGGCGACGCGCGGCGCCCCTGAGGCGCCGACGTCTGTCTGGCTCAAGCACCGTCGCAACCGCAAACTCGGAAACCTGCCTCCGCAACTCGGCCTGAAGATACAGGAGCACTATCCTGGCCAAAGACCCCGGCCTGCAAAGCGAGCGACGGCGCCGACGTAGCTGTCAATGGTGTTCTGGGCGAGGCCGCGGATGCGCAGATCCTCGATCATGCGATGAACCAGCAGATGGAGTGGGCATGAGGTCGAATACCGATCGATTGGCGCCGATCGACCGCGAGCGGGGTCCCGTAAGCGCCCTCACTGGTCCGAAAATTCGACACTGCGTCGCCGCCGAGCCGTCCGCCGCTCGCCAGTCGACCCGATCCAGCTCAGATCCCGAAGTTTCCGCGCGCCAGACTTTCTGGGGCGCACACTCCTAGGCGAGATATGGCAGCTAAGGCGGACGAAAGTGTGTGTGTCTGGAGTTTTGGAATTCCGAGCCGCGTGTCTGGCGTCGGAGATTGCCAGTTCAAAGGGTAGATAGATCTCGAAGGTCACGTGATTCGACTCGCCGAGGCCGCTCAGGAGGGTCACGAGCCAGTCTACTGCGGACGGATGACAGACAAGCTGCGGGCAACTCCGATGAATCGCCCGCAGGTCTTCCGTGGTCGAAAAGAATCAGTTGTTGGGACTCGAGATCAGCTTGTTGTCGCCTTCCGGAGCGCCCAGAACCGGCGTGACGAATCCCCGGATCTTGTTGTTGGTGATGGTGTTGGAGCCGAGGCTCCAGATGCCGACATCACAGCAACTCGTCGGGGCATCCTCACCCTGGTCGAAGACCCTGTTGTTGTCGACGACGGTGTCGTCTCCGTCGA
>JBHEPB010000326.1:0-12492 GCA_046260515.1 Binatia bacterium | reverse complement strand
AGGAACCCCTTGACGGCATCGTTCAGCCAGTTGCCCGGAACGTCGGCGCGCGCCGCCACTCGTGCCGCCGCTTCGCGGATGACGCGGGTGGGACGAAACATGGCATCCACATCCCGGGTTGCAGCGCGCGCGCCGAGGACGAGGCACATGACGGCGCCGCCCACCAGGTAGAGTTCCCCCTCCGCTTTGGCGGCGCCGAGTTCCTCGTCGAGAAGGGCGAGCAGACGGCGGATGTCGGCTTCCGAGAGCCTGGCGCCGTCCGGCGCCCTGCCCTTTCCGTTCGTCACACGCGATCCCCGATGCTGGAGTCCACGAAGAGGTTGCGTTTCTTGAAGGCGACGGGAGACGACGCCAGAAGCCAGGGGCGCAGGCTTCGCAGATCCGTGGCGAAGTACGGGATCTCGAGCGCTTCGATCTGCCGGGTCCAAGCCGGTGGCGAAACCCCGAAACGAGAAGCCGCGTGCTCGACCATGGCGGCAACGTAGTTGGCCGTAAGCGGGTCTTGGGGCCGCAACTCGGCTTTCGCGACGGTATTGGCGAAGGCGGAGGCCGGAACGGCCGTGAGCAGGTCGTTGAGTTCCGCGAGCAGGAAGCGGCGTTCCTTCTCGGTGTGCTCGTCGCGCAGCGCCTCCATCAGGTCCCCAAAGCGGAGCTTCGCCGCGGGCAAGGCCCGCGTGAGAACAAAGGTCGAGACGTCCTGCCCGGCCTCGGTCGCGAGCCGCTTGAGGGCGGCCTTTTGCTCGGGGGTCACGCGAACCTGGAGGAAGTCGGTCTTGGCGCCCACGCGGGGACTTTGGACGCGGCCTGAGGTCTTGTCAATACGTGCGTATTGGCAATTTTTTTTGGGGGGGCGCCAGCACGAGGTTGCGGCGACGACCAGACCCGGGCGTTCCCAGCCGTTTCGTTCAAGCCGCGGGCAGCCGGCGTTGGGCTGGGGGCGGCTTGGCTGCTTCCCCTGTTCGCCCTTGCGGTGGGCCTGTCCTTCGGGGCCGAAAGGGTCCTTCCCTATACCTCCGACTGGAACCGTCCGCGCGGTGACGTCGGCCGCGAGTGGGTCCACGCCATCGTCAACGAGGCAGCCCAGGTCCAATGACAGAAATGGAACAGCGGGCCTCATCCGCCCTCGCGCCCGCTGCCATCCCCCAACACTTCCCGGGGAGTGTTCGTGCAGCAAGGGCTGACGATCCTGACGATGATGCGACCGCCGATCGGATCGCCGGAGATCTTCAAAACGGCCGGTGTGGCCAACCACACGAATCCGCGAAGCCCCGAAAAATTTGAGGGCGGGCGGGATCCTACTGGAGGGCCTGGAAGCGCTTCTCGACGTCGGCGCTGCCGGGTCCGGTGCCGCCGATCTCGAGGATCTTCTGGAGGGTGGTCTTGGCCAGTTCCTTGTCGCCGGCCTTCTCGGCCAGGCGGGCGCGGTCGCTCAGGGCCGCCTTGCGATACGGGCCGTCGATGGCGGCAGCCTGGTCGAGGACGGGAGCAGCCTCAGCCGCCTTGCCCGCGCCTTGAAGCGCGGCAGCCTTCCCCATCAGGCCGATCTGTTTCAGGTAGTCGGTGGGCGCGCCGGCGAGGAACTCGTCGTAGGCCGCGATGGCCTCGTCGTAACGGCCCGCGTCGGTGGCGAGGTCGCCGCGGTAGAGGGCCGCCAGAGGCCTGTAGGGCCCGGCGTTGGACCTGGTGGCGAGGCTCTTCAGGGAGACCTCGGCCGCGCTCGGCGAGTCGAACTCGAGGCTGGAGATGGCGCTGGCGAAATCGCCGGCCGCGCGGCGCCCTTCCGACGCGTACCAGGACCAGCCGCCGACCACGGCGACGAACAGGGCCGCCATCGCGCCGCCGATGCCGAGGACGCGGGTGCGGTTGTTCTCGAAGTACTCGCGCGCTTCGAGGACGATCTCCATGAAGGGATCGGGTTGCTTGAGTTCTTCGAGGACCTGACGACGATCGGATGCGGCCATGGCGCGTCTTTAGAGGGGTCGGGGGGCAAAGCCAAGCGGCCTGCCCGCCCGGTTACATCTTGTACTTGAAGTCGTTGGGGTCGAGATTCTCGAGGATCTCGTTCCATTCTTCCCGGTCCACGTCGGACAGGTCGAGGGTGCCCTCGGCCGCCGTCTCGTCCTCGTCGGCCCCCTCGTCCCGGGTGCCGGAGGCCGCGATGACCTCCCGGGACACGAAGATGGGGCAGCCGGTGCGGAGGGCCAGGGAAATGGCGTCGCTCGGGCGGGCATCGAGGCTGTGGCGGCGGTCGCCGACCATCAGCTCGATCTCGGCGTAGAAAGTGTTCTCGCGCAGATCGGTGACGATGATGCGCGAGACGGAAGCGCCCACTTCCTCGACGATACGCTTGAGCAGGTCGTGGGTCATCGGGCGGGCCATCTTGACCCCTTCCAGCTCGGTGGCCATCGACGTGGCCTCGAGCAGCCCCACCCAGATCGGCAGTGTCAGCTCCTCCTTCTCGTCCCTAAGAAGGACCACGGGAGTCTTGGTCACCGGGTCGAGGGTCACGCCCCCGACCGTCATCTGGATGAGATCCTTGTCGTCCTGCACGGCGCCCGGATCATGGCCCGACGCCCCCCGGCGGTCAACTCTCGACAGGACAAGAAAGACCAACCGCGCGACCAAAACCCGGGACAGGTACAGGTTTTCGGAAACCCGGGACAGGTACGGGTTTCCGCGGCGGGGAAACCTGTACCTGTCCCGGGTTTCAGCGGGCGATGAGCAGGTCGACCACCTTGTAGAGCTGGCGCAGGTTGCGGCATTCCTCGACGAAATCGCAGCTCTTCCCGTACAGGTTCATCTCGCTGTCGCCGAACCCCCAGGTGGACTGGTTCTCCGGGTTCAGCCAGATCACCTGTTTCGCCCTCTCCTGGATCTCCGCCAGCACCCACTCCTGCGGAGCGTTGTAGTTGTTGCGCGCGTCGCCGAGGATCAGCACCGTCGTGCGGCTGTCGATCGCCTCGATGTGGTTGTGGTGGAACTGGGTGAACGCCTTGCCGAAGTCCGAGTGGGCGTAAACGTTGACCACGTCGCCGTTGATCGCCTTCTGGATCCCCGTCTGGATGTCGTTGTCCTTGAAGAGCTGGGTCACCTCGGCCAGGTCCGCCACGAACACGTAGGAGCGCACCCGCGAGTACATGTCCTGCAGCGAGTGGACGAACTGCAGCATGAAGCGTGACACGTTGCGCACCGAGTCCGACACGTCGCACAGGACGATGACCTGGGGCCGTTCCTTCCTGCGGTCGTCCCAGCGGATACGGAAAGGCACGCCGCCGAACTCCATCGAGCGGCGCAGGGTCTCGCTCACGTCGAGGCGCCCGCGCTTGGTCTGGCGAAAGCGCACGGCCATCACGTTCTTCAGGCGGCGCGCCAGGGCCGCCACCGCCTCGCGCATCTGGCGGATCTCGGTCGGCGACAGGTAGTAGAAGCTCTTCTCGAGGAGACGGTCGCGGTCCTTCTGCCTCTCCTCGGCGCGGTGCTCCTGGTCCTTGTCGAGCTTGAGGAGACCCTTGAGCATCTCCTCGAGGTCCTTGCGCCGGCGGTCGAGGTAGCGGCGCAGCTTGTCCAGCTCCCCTTCCGCCTCCCCCTGTTCGCGCGCCAGGTCGAGGATGCGGTCGAACTCGGCCGGAATGTCGGCGGCCCCGAGCATCTGCATCATCTGGCGGCTGGCCCCGGGCGGAACGTAGTTGGTTTCGGTCTTGGGCAGCTTGCCCGACTCCATCAGTTCGCGAAGGAGCCTCTCCATTTCGCCCGAGTCCTGCATGGCCAGGGCCTTGGCCAGCTCGGAGATGTCGAGGCCTTCGTTCTTCAGCAGCTCGGCCAGCTTCTCCAGGAGGTCGCGCATCTCCTCTTCGGACATGTTCTGGCCCTGGGCCAGGGCCTCGGTGGTGTGGCGCACCACGTCGCCCACGCCGGAGAAGAATACGTCGAAGAGTTCGTCGTAGACCGGGACGTCGGGCGAGCGTTTCACCATCGCCGTCCGCAGAGCGATCTTGAAGGTCCCGCGATCACCCAGGCCGATGGTGCCCACGGCCCTCAGGGCGTCGAGGGTTTCGGCGGTGGAGACGCGGACGCCGTTGCGCCTCAGGAGGCCGGCGAACTCTACGATGCGGTCTTCCATTTGGTACCCGAGTAGCCCCTTTCAACGTCGCGCTGCGCGCTCCTTCCTTTTTCGGAACTGGACTCGCTGCTCGCCGGCTCGCAGCTCCTCAGTGCAGCAGGTCGCTGCCGCCTTCGGGTTCCGTCTTGGCGGCCGCCGCCGCCGCTTCCTTGGCCTTCTCCTCGGCCTTGCGGCGTTCGAGGAAGGTGGCCAGTTCCTTCTCGGTCTTGCGCAGGTCGCCTTCGTACTTGGCGATCGTGGACAGCGTGTTGCGCACGAGATCGTCGCCCAGGCTCTTCTGGTTCATGATCACCAGGGCCTTGGCCCAGTCCAAGGTCTCCGAGATGCTCGGCTTCTTCTTCATGTCGAGCTTGCGCAGGGCGTGGATGAGGCCGGCCACGTCGGCCGCCAGGGCCTCGGCCGCCTCGGGGACCTTCAGGCGGATGATCTGCAGTTCCAGCTCGGCGCTCGGGAAGTCGATGTACAGGTGGAGGCAGCGGCGCTTGAGGGCGTCCGACATCTCGCGGGCGTTGTTGCTCGTGAGCAGCACGATGGGAATGTGCTTGGCCTCGATGGTGCCGATCTCGGGCACCGTTACCTGGAAGTCGCTGAGGATCTCCAGCAGGAAGGCCTCGAACTCGGCGTCGGCCTTGTCGATCTCGTCGATGAGCAGCACCGAGCGCTCGTCGGACTGAATCGCCTGGAGCAGGGGCCGCGGCAGGATGAAGCGGTTCGAGAAGAACACGTCGTCCTGGGCCGTGATGCGGTCCACGGCGTCCGACAGCGAAGCCGCCCCGGCCGTCACTTCGCTGATCTTGTCCTTGAGCACCTGCGTGTACAGAAGCTGCTTGGCGTACTCCCACTCGTACAGGGCCTTGGCCTCGTCGATGCCTTCGTAACACTGCATGCGGATCAGCTTGGCCCCGAGGCCGCCGGCGATCACCTTGGCCAGCTCGGTCTTGCCCACGCCCGCGGGACCTTCCACCAGCAGGGGTTTGCCGAGCTTGGTGGCCAGGTACACCACCGTCGCGATGTTGTCGTCGCAGAGGTAATTCTGCGCCGCCAGCCGCGACTTCACATCGGGGATCGAATCGAAAGCTGCATCCGGTGATACCAAGGCTATGCTCCCATCGAGGAGGCGACGTGGTCGCCCGGGGCCGCGGAAAAAGCGGTGTCGGACGCTAACACGCGTCTGGCCGCAAACCAAAAGGCCGCAGTCGGCGGTTGGGCCTCGGGCCGCGCCGGGCTAAGGTCTCGCTCGTGTGCACGCTCGCCGTCTACCGCGGAGTCTCTTTGCGCTGGCCCCTGGTGGTCGTCGCCAATCGCGATGAGTTCCTCGGCCGTGCTTCGGCGCCTCCGGAGCGCTGGCCCGGCGAGGAGGCAGGAATTGTCGCGGGGCGCGACCTGGTGGCCGGCGGAACCTGGCTCGGCTGCCGGCTGGACGGATCCGGCCGTATCGTGGGCGTCCTCAATCGACGTCCCGCCATGGACCGGCCGGCTTCGGGTCCGGGAGAACGCTCGCGGGGGCTGCTCTGCATGGAGAGCCTGCAGGCTCCTTCCATCGGTGCGGCCCTCGAGGGCCTCGATGGCGACGAGCCCGCCCGCTACGGCGGCTTCAATCTCTTCCTGGCCGATCTTCGCGAAGGCCTCGTGGTGGACAACGGCCGCGGCCTGAGGCGGGTTCCCCTCGACACGGGCCTCTCCGTTCTCACCAACCTCGACGTGAACGACCCGCGCTGTCCGCGGCTGGCCGGCGCCACGCGGCGCTTCGAGGCCCAGCGTTCGATGCTCGCCGCCGGCGCCGATGTGGGCGACCTGGTGCCGGCCCTGGCGGGCGTGCTCTCGAGCCATGACGACGGATCTCTCGCGCGAACCGAAACCGCATCGGGGGCGACGATCCTACCCGCAGAGGCCGGCGCCGTGCCCTTTTCCAGGATCTGCGTCCACGTCGGCGACTACGGGACGCGCTCGTCCTCGATGATCTTCGTAGCGGCCGACGGCTCCGTCCGCTACTTCCACGCCGACGGCGCGCCCTGCTCGGCCCCCTTCCGCGAAGTGGAAATTCGTCCGAGCTGACTGCTCAGGCTTCCGGACCGGAGGCCGCGTACCACTTCATCCCGCGCAGCACATAGCCGCCTCCCGAGACGAAGCTGGTCAGGCCCGTGGCCACGAACACGATGTTGAGGAAAGTCGTCGGCACGTCCCACCACTGGGCCAGGTCGATCAGGACCAGCGTTACCGACAGCAGCTGGGTGAAGGTGGTGAGCTTGCCCGACAGGGACGGAGCCATCTCCATCGACTTGCCGACGATGGCGGCCGTGAGGAGGAAGCCGCCCAGGATGACCACGTCGCGCATGATGACGACGATCATCAGGGGACGCGGCACCAGCCCCAGGATGCCCAGGGCGATGAAGGAACTGACGACGAGGAGCTTGTCGGCCAGGGGGTCCATGTGGGCCCCGAGCTCCGTGCGCAGGTTCCACATGCGGGCGATCATGCCGTCCACGGCATCGGTGAGTCCCGCCAGGAGGAAGACCGTGAGGGCCGCGTCGTTTTCCCCTTCGACGAGCAGCGAGAGGAAGAGAGGGACGGCCAGGATGCGCGCCAGCGTCAGGATGTTGGGAATGTTGAACATGGCGGCGTTGTCGTGCGGCACCGGACTTCCCCTCGGGAGTTCGTCGCCGCCTGCTGGTCCTCAGGCGCGGCGAACCTCGTATCCTTCGGCCTCGATCATGTGCTGGAGCTGCCCGGCCGCTTTTGTGCTGAGCCACACCACCACGCGGGTTCCTCCCTCCTGTTCGCCTTCTTCTACTACACGCCCATGGCGATGCAGCCAAGCCCTTGTCTTGCCGTCGCCGTGGGGCACCACGACGGCCAGCTTCTCCTCGACCGGCGCGAAGGCATGGTCGAAGGCCTCGAGCAGGGCCTCGATGCCTTCGCCGGTGTGGGCCGAGACGGCCATCGCGGCCGGCGGCGGTTCGGCGGCGCCCGGCAGGTCCTTCTTGTTGTAGACGAGGAGGCGCGGCCGCGAGCCCGCGCCGAGCTCTTCCAGGATGGATTCGACCACGGCGCGCCGTCCGTCCAGGTCCACGGAGGCGGCGTCCACCACGTGCACCACGAGGTCGGCCTCAACCACCTGCTCGAGCGTGCCCTTGAAGGCCGCGACCAGTTCGTGGGGCAGCTTGGAGACGAAGCCCACCGTGTCCACCAGCATCACCACGCGCCCCGAGGGCAGCGTGAGGCGCCGCGTGGTCGTGTCCAGGGTGGCGAAGAGCTGGTCGGCCACGTAGACGCCGGCAGCGGTCAGGCGGTTCATCAGCGAGGACTTGCCGGCGTTGGTGTAGCCCACCAGGGCCACCACCGGATAGGGAACCGCTTCCCTCTCGCGGCGGTTCAGACGCCGCGTGCGGTCCACTTCCTCCAGGCGCACGTACAGCTTCTCGATCTTCTCGCGCACCTGGCGGCGGTCCGACTCGAGCTGGGTCTCGCCGGGACCCCTGGTGCCGACGCCGCCGCGCATGCGCGAAAGATGCGACCAGGCCCGCGTCAGGCGCGGCAGCATGTACTGGAGCTGGGCCAGCTCCACCTGCAGTTTGCCCGCCCGCGTCTGCGCCCTCCTGGCGAAGATGTCCAGGATGAGCTGGCTGCGGTCCAGCACCTTGATCTCCAGCATCTTCTCCAGGTTGCGGCGCTGGGCGGGCGTGAGCGGGTCGTCGAAGATCACCACGTCGATCTTGTTGTCGACGACGATGGTCCTCAGTTCCTCGGTCTTGCCGCTGCCGATGCGGGTGGCGGCCGAAAGCTTCTTCAGCTGCTGCTGGAGACGGTCCACCACCTCCAGCTCGGCCGTGTCGGCCAGCAGGGCCAGCTCGTCCAGCGATTCGGCGGCATGGGTCGCGTCCTGGCCTGCCCAGACCAGGACGGCACGTTCCTTCACGAGGCGCGTCTGTTGTTCCACCTGGGCTCCCGTTGGGGTTCCTCGAGGACTCCCTCCATCTCCAGGGCGTTGTCGCCGAGAAGCAGCACCACCGATTGCAGGAAACCGTCGTTCGGGTCCACCGCCAGCTCCGGCGGGAGCTCGATTCTCGTCTCGGCTACCCCCTCGCGTCGCACGTGCAAGTAGGTACGGCAGGCTCCCGGATAGCGTCTCAGGGTGGAGGTCAGCGTGTCGATGGCGGACAACGGCACCGTGGCCGTGTCGATGCGGAGGTGGACCTCGGTGGCGGCTTTCCGCCTCGCCTCGGGCAGGGGCAGGATCTCGTCGGCGATGATCTGCGCCTTGCGCGAGTAGTCGGGCGATCCCTCCTCTTCCTCGGGGAGCTCGCCGCCGGTGGCTTCGCCGAGTTCGAGGCGGCCGAGGATGATGACGGGCTCGCGCCCGAGGATGGCCGTCTCGCAGCGGCGGTAGCAGTCGGGCCAGGCGATCACTTCCACCGCGCCCTCGCGGTCCTCGAGGTTGAAGGTGGCGTAGCGCTCGCCTTTCTTGCTGTTCTTGCGGCGCACCGTGTTGGTGACGCCGGCCGCGCGCACGTTCGCACCGTCCTTGCACGAAGCCAGGTCGGCCACGGTCGTGGCCTTCAGCAGCTTGAGGTCGTAGGGATAGCGGTCCAGGGGATGCCCCGAGATGAAGAAGCCGACGGCGTCGTGCTCGTACGCAAGCACCTCCAGGGCTTCGAACTCGGCCACCATGGGCAGGGCCGGCTCGAGCTGCGTGGCGCCGGCAGCGCCGCCGCCGCCGAACAGCCCCATCTGGCCCACGTCGCGGTCCTCGCGCACGCGTTCGGCCCAGGCGGTGGCCGCCTCGATACCGGCCAGCAGCCGCGCCCTCGAGGCATCGATGCTGGCCATGGCGCCGGCCTTGATGAGACTCTCGAGGATGCGCCGCGTGATCTGGGGACCCACGGCGCGCAGGCAGAAGTCGCCGAGGGTCTTGAACTCGCCGTCCTTGCGGGCCTGGGTGATGGTCTCCACCGCCTTCTGCCCGATGCCCTTCACGGCGCCGAGGCCGAAGCGGATGCCGGACGTGCTCACGGTGAAGCCGTCCTGGCTCTCGTTGACGTCCGGGGGCAGCACGCGCACGCCGTGCTCACGGGCGTCGGCCAGGTTTTTGTACGTGCTGTCGGCCGAACCCATCTCCAGGGTGAGAAGCGCGGCCAGGAACTGCTTGGGGTAGTAGGCCTTCATCCAGGCGGTCTGGAAAGTGACCATGGCGTAGGCGGCCGAGTGCGACTTGTTGAAGCCGTAGGCCGCGAAGGTCTCCATCTGCTCGAAGATGGTGGCGGTGGTGGCCTCGGGCCGCCCGTTGGCGGCGGCGCGGCTGAAGAAGTTCTCCCTCTCCTTCTGCATCTCCTCGAGTTTCTTCTTGCCCATCACCTTGCGCAGGATGTCGGCCTGGCCGAGCGTGTAGCCGGCGTAGACCTGGGCGATCTGCATCACCTGTTCCTGGTACACGATGACGCCGTAGGTGTCGCGAAGGATGGGCTCGAGGGAGGGATCCGGGTAGCGCACCGGCGTCTTGCCGTTCTTGCGCTGGATGTATTCCTCGACCATGCCGCTGTCGAGGGGGCCGGGACGGTAGAGGGCCAGGGCCGCGATCAGGTCCTCGAAGCAGGTCGGCTTCATGCGCGTGAGCAGCTTGCGCATGCCGCCGCTTTCCAGCTGGAAGATGCCGACCGTGTCGCCGCGCGTGATCAGGCGGTAAGGGGCCGGGTCGTCCAGGGGCAGCGTGCTCACGTCGATGTCGCTGCCGTTCGTCTGCTTCACGCGGCGCACGGCGTCGGCGATCAGAGTCAGCGTCTTCAGGCCGAGGAAGTCGAACTTGATGAGCCCGATGGCCTCCACGTCCGGACCCGAGAACTGGGTGATGACGGTGCCGTCCTTGTCCACGAACAAGGGCACGTCCTCGACCAGGGGGCGGTCCGAGATCACGATGCCGGCGGCGTGCTTGGAGACGTGGCGGGCCAGGCCTTCCAGTTTGATCGCGTACTCGAAGAGCTTGGCCTCGCGGTCGCCGGAGTCGCGCAGTTCGCGCAGCTTGGGCTCCATCTCGAGCGCTTCTTCCAGCTTCACGTCGCGGCCCTGCTTGGCCGCCGGATAGAGCTTGCAGATGCGGTCGGTCTCTCCGAACGTGAAATCGAGCACGCGCCCCACGTCGCGCAGCGCCGCCTTCCCCTTCATGGTCCCGAAGGTGATGATGTGGGCAACCTTGTCTTCGCCGTACTTGTTGCGGACGTACTCGAGCACTTCTTCGCGACGCTCGTAGCAGAAGTCCACGTCGATATCGGGCATCGAGACGCGCTCCGGGTTGAGGAAGCGCTCGAACAGCAGGTTGTAGGGGATGGGGTCGATGTCGGTGATGCGCATCGCGTAGGACACCAGGCTCCCCGCGGCCGACCCGCGACCCGGTCCCACGGGGATGCCCTGCTCCTTCGCCCAGTTGATGAAGTCGGCCACGATGAGGAAGTAGCCGGCGAACTTCATCTCCTGAATCATCTTGATCTCGGACTCGAGGCGCTCGCGGTAGGCGTCCTCGTCCATCGGGCGGCCGGCCGCGCGGATGGCGGCCAGGCGCACGTCGAGGCCGCGGCGGGCGTCCTCGGCCAGCACTTCGTCCAGGCTGCGGCCGGCCGGCACCTGGTAGACGGGGAACTTGTTGTCCCCGAAACGCATGTCCAGGTTGCAGCGCTCGGCCAGCGCGATGGTCTCCTCCACGGCCTGGGGGGCGTGGGGAAAGGCCGAAAGCATCTCGTCGTAGCCCTTCACGAAGAGCTGGTCGGTGCCGAACTTCCAGCGGTCCTCGTCCAGGAGGCGTTTGCCGGTCTGCACGCAGAGCAGCACCTCGTGGGCCACATGGTCGTCGTGCTCCAGGTAGTGGCAGTCGTTGGTAGCGACCAGCGGAATGCCCATCTCCTTCGACCAGGGGATGAGAACCTCGTTGACGGCGCGCTGCTCGGGCAGGTGGTTGTCCTGCACCTCCAGGTAGTAGCGGTCGCCGAAGAGCTTCGAGTACTCCTCGACGGCGGCGCGGGCACGGTCGAGACGGTCGGCCGTGATCGCAGTGGCCACTTCGCCGGCCAGGCAGCCCGACAGGCAGATCAGCCCCTCGTTCCACTCGCGCAGCAGTTCCTTGTCGATGCGGGGCTTGTAGTAGAAGCCGTCCTTGTAGCTCTGGGAAACCAGGCGCGAGAGGTTGGCGTATCCCGTCTGATTCATGGCCAGCAGGATGAGGTGGTTGTTGCCTGCCCTTTCGTAGTCGGCGGCGGCCACGGCCGACCTTTCCAGGCGGCTGCGCGGCGCCACGTAGACCTCGCAGCCGACGATGGGCTTGATGTCTTCCTTGCGCGCGGCCTTGTAGAACTCCACGGCGCCGAACATGTTGCCGTGGTCGGTCATGGCGACCGAGCGCAGCCCCATCCTCTTCAGCTGGGGCATCAGGCTGGAGATCTTGTTGGCGCCGTCGAGGAGGCTGTACTGGGTGTGCAGGTGCAGGTGGGCGAAGCCGCGGGCCGGCGTGGCCGGGCCGCCCCCGTCGCCTCCGGCCGGGTTCATTCCCACTCCACGGTCGCCGGCGGCTTGGTCGAGATGTCGTAGACCACGCGGCTCACGCCCTTCACCTCGTTGGCGATGCGCGAGGCGCTGCGGGCCAGGACTTCCGGCGGGAAGCGGAACCAGTCGGCCGTCATGCCGTCTTCGCTGGTGATGGCGCGCAGCGCGACCACCTGGTCGTAGGTGCGGTAGTCGCCCTGGACGCCCACGGTGCGCACCGGCAACAGCACGGCGAAGGCCTGCCAGATCGAATCGTAGAGGCCGGCCCGGCGGATCTCCTCGATGAAAATCGCGTCGGCTTCCTTCAGGATGGCGAGCGACGGCCGCTCGATGGGGCCGAGCACGCGCACGGCCAGGCCCGGCCCCGGGAAGGGATGGCGCCACAGCCAGTGGTGGGGCAGGCCCAGCACGGTGCCCAGCGCCCTCACCTCGTCCTTGAACAACTCGCGCAGGGGCTCCACGAGCGACATCTTCATGTGCTCGGGCAGGCCGCCCACGTTGTGGTGGCTCTTGATGACGGCCGAGGGGCCCTTCACCGACACCGACTCGATGACGTCGGGGTAGAGGGTCCCCTGCCCCAGGAACTTCGCCTTCTCGCGGCCGGGCCGCGGCGCGAAAGCGGCCTCGTCGAAGACCTCGATGAAGACGCGGCCGATGGTCTTGCGCTTCTGCTCGGGGTCGGAGATCCCCTCGAGGGCGTCGAGGAAGCGGTCGGCGGCGTCCACGAAGACGAAATCCTCGCCGAAGCGGGGGCCGAGCATCTCGCGCACCTGCTCGGCCTCGTCCTTGCGGAGCAGTCCGTTGTCCACGAACACGCAGGTGAGCTGGCCGGGCACGGCCTTCTCGAT
>JBHEPB010000030.1:0-4221 GCA_046260515.1 Binatia bacterium | reverse complement strand
CGTCGGCCCCGACAGCCCGCCCCGCCCCGACGCCCCGACCATCCCCGTGCTGCTGCACTTCGCCTACCAGATGATGTTCTTCCTCATCACGCCGGGTCTCTTCCTCGGCGCCTTCGCCGAGAGGATGAAGTTCTCGGCCATCCTGGTGTTCAGCGTGGCGTGGAGCCTGCTGGTGTACGTGCCCTGCTGCTACGGGGTCTGGAACAAGCTCAACTTCTTCGGGCTGACGGGCGTGATCGACCTGGCCGGCGGCATCGTCGTCCACATCACCGCCGGCGTCGCGGCGCTGGTCGCCTGCATCATGGTGGGGCCGCGCCATGGCTTTCCGGAAACGCCCTTCCTGCCCCACAACCTTCCGCTCACCGTGGTCGGCGCCGCGATGCTGTGGGTGGGCTGGTTCGGTTTCAACGGCGGCAGCCAGCTCGCCGCCAACGGCGCCACCGCGATGACGGTGGTCGTCACGCACCTTTCGGCCTGTGCGGCGGCGGTGACGTGGATGAGCATCGAGTGGACGCGTAACGGCCGGCCGAGCGTGCTCGGGATCGCGACCGGCTCCATTGCAGGGCTGGCCGCGATCACACCCGCTGCAGGAAAGGCGGGACCGGTCGGGGCCCTGCTGATCGGCGTCGTCTCGGGGTACCTGTGCTGGGCGGCCTGCGCCAAGCTCAAGTCGCGCTTCGGGTACGACGACTCGCTCGACGTGTTCGGAGTGCACGGGGTGGGCGGTTTCGTCGGCACCGTGCTGGTGGCGGTGGTGGGATCCAGCTCCTTTCCCGGCGGTCTCGGCGACTTCTCCATCGGCCCCCAACTGGTCACCCAGCTTCTCGCGGTGCTGGTCACGGTGGTGCTTTCGGGCGTGGTGTCCTTCGTCATCCTGGTGCTGATCCGGGCAACGATCGGGCTCCGCGTGAGCAGCGAGGGCGAGGCCGAGGGCCTCGACCTCATCGACCACGGCGAGAAAGCCTACAGCTGAAAACCCGGGACAGGTACAGGTTTCCTGCCGGAAACCCGTACCTGTCCCCAGTTCTCCCCAGTTCTCCGAATCGTTCCTTCGGAAACCTGTACCTGTCCCGGGTTTCCCGGTTTACGGGATGACGCGGCGCGACGTTGCACACGTCGCCTGTTCGCGGAACCATGCCTTCTTCGTGCATAGTCCGAGAGCGGCGGTGGCGGCGGCGGCGGGCAACAGCCCGGCCCCGGGGAGGCAGTAGAGTGGACGTATTCCAGAAGTGTCAGGACTATGACCGGGCCCAGTCGCTGCGCGACGCCGGCGTCTACCATTTCTTCCGCCGCATCGCCTCCCAGCAGGACCCGGTCGTCATCATCGACGGCAAGGAGCTCGTCATGCTGGGCTCCAACAACTACCTCGGCCTGGCCAGCCACCCCGAGGTCAAGGCCGCGGCCGTCGCGGCCATCGAGAAGTTCGGCACCGGCTGCGCCGGTTCTCCCCTGCTCAACGGTTCCCTGACCATCCACGCCGAGCTCGAAGAACGCCTCGCGACCTTCATGAAGTGCGAGGCCGCCCTCATCTTCACCACCGGCTTCCAGGTGAACCTCGGCGTCCTGTCCTGCCTGCTCGGCCGCCACGACATCGTCTTCCTCGACAATCTCGATCACGCCTGCATCATCGACGGTGCGCGCCTCGGCCTGGCCAAGCAGGTCAAGTTCCGCCACAACGACGCGGCCGACCTCGAGGAAAAACTGCGGCTGTCGCCCACCGACCGCGGCCGCCTCATCGTCATCGACGGCGTCTACTCGATGGAAGGCGACCTCGCTCCCCTGCCCGCCATCGTGGACGTGAAGAAACGCTACGACGCGCGCCTGATGGTGGACGACGCCCACGGCATCGGCGTGATGGGCGCCCACGGACGCGGCACCGCCGAACACTTCGGCCTCGAGGACGAGGTGGACCTGGTGATGGGGACCTTCTCCAAGTCGCTGGCCTGCGTCGGCGGCTTCGTGGCCGGCGACTGCTACGTCATCGACTTCATCCGCCACAACGCGCGATCGCAGATCTTCGCCGCCTCGATGCCGCCGGCCAGCGTGGCCGCCGTGATCAAGGCCCTCGAGATCGTCGAACGCGAGCCCGAGCGCCGCGAGCGCCTCTGGGAGAACACGCGCTACATGAAGGCCGCCCTCGACAACCTCGGCTACGACACGGGCGAGGCGGCCTCTCCCGTGATCCCGATGGTGGTGGGCGACGACTTCACCGCTTACCGCATGGTGGCCGACCTCCACGAGGAAGGCGTCTTCGCCAACCCCGTCGTCTCTCCTGCCGTGGCCGAGGGCCGTGCGATGATCCGCACTTCCTACATGGCCACGCACACGCGCGAGCAACTCGATCGGGCCCTGGTGGCCCTGGAGAAGGTGGGACGCCGCCACGGCGTGCTTCCCTCCCGGGCCAAGCGCACGGCGTGAAGGACGAGATCGAGCAGCCCACCGACCTCTGCACCCCGGACGCCGCGCTGAGCCCCGACGCCGTGGGCTGGAGCCGCCGGCCCCTGCACCGCTGCAACCTCACGGGCCACCGTCTGCGCAAGAAGCGCTGGAACTACTGGGCCGTCCAGAACGAGAATTACTTCTTCGCGGCCGGCATCGCCGACCTCGACTACGCCGCCACCGGGTTCGTGTACCTGGTGGACCTGCGTCGCAAGACGGTCGTCGAGCGCAGCGTCGTCACGCCCTTCGGCCGCGGCTGCAAGCTGGGCGAGCACGTGAACTCGCCGGCATCCCTGCGCACCCGCAGCTTCACCTTCGCGCAGTCGAGCGAGGACAACGCGACCACGTGGCTGGTCACCTGCGAGCCCTTCGACGAGGGCGAGCGCCTGTCGGCCGCCATCCGCGTCGTCTATCCCGACGACTTCGAGACCCTCGGCGTCGTCGTCCCCTTCGACCACGCCCACTTCCAGTACACGTCCAAGCACGTCGCCGTGCCGGTGGCGGGCCGCGTGCGCATCGGCCGCCGCGAGTATCCCTTCGAGGGCGTGGATGCCTTCGCCACCCACGACTTCGGCCGCGGCGTGTGGCCGCGGCGCACGGCGTGGAACTGGGGGGCCGCCTCCGGCTACGTGGACGAGGCCAACGTGGGCATCAGCCTGGGCGGCAAGTGGACCGATGGAACCGGCGCCACCGAGAACGCCGTGTTCATCAACGGCCGCCTCGTGAAGATCCACGAGGACCTCGAGTGGACCTACAACGACGTGGACTTCCTGCAGAAATGGCGCGTGCGTGCGCCGCTGAGCGGCGACGTGGACCTGCTCTTCGAGCCCATCGTCGAGAGACGCAGCCACGTCGATGCGGTGTTGGTGCGCTCGCGCGTCCACCAGGTCTTCGGCATCTGGTCCGGCACCGTGCGCGGCGAGCACGGCGAGACCATCGAGATTCCCTACCTCTTCGGCTGGGCCGAGGAGCACCGGGCGCTCTGGTAGCCGCGGCCTCCGTTCAGATCCGCGCCGCCAGCTCCGTTCCCTGCGCGATGGCCCTCTTGGCGTCGAGCTCCACCGCCAGGTCAGCGCCGCCGATCAGGTGCACCGCCTTGCCGGCCGCCTTGAGGCCCGCCTCCAGCTCGCGCTGGGGCTCCTGGCCCGCGCACAGGATCACGTTGTCCACCGGCAGCACCTGGTCCTTGCCGCCCACCGTGATGTGCAGGCCCTCGTCGTCCACGCGCCGGTAGGAAACGCCGGGCACCATCTGGACGCCGTGATTCTTCAGCCCCGTGCGGTGGATCCAGCCCGTGGTCTTGCCGAGGCCCTCGCCCACCTTGCTGTTCTTGCGCTGGAGCAGCCAGATCGTCCGCGCCGGCGGATCCAGGTGGGGACGGGTGATGCCGCCGCTGTTGGCGTACGTGGGGTCGATGCCCCACTCGGCGTTGAACTTGGCCGGGTTCACGCTCGGGCTCTCGCCGTCTTGCAGCAGGAACTCGGCCACGTCGAAGCCGATGCCGCCGGCGCCCACGATGGCCACCGACTTGCCCACCGGCTTGCCGTCGCGAAGAACGTCCAGGTAGCCGAGGACTTTCGGATGCGTGATGCCGTCGATCTCCGGCGTGCGCGGCGTGACGCCCGTAGCCAGCGCCACTTCGTCAAAGCCCGTGAGTTCGGCGGCGCCCACGCGCTTGCCGAGCTTCGTCGTGACGCCGAGGATTTCCAGGCGGCGCCGGAAGTAGCGCAGCGTCTCGTAGAACTCTTCCTTGCCGGGGATCTTCTTGGCGATGTTGAACTG
>JBHEPB010000324.1:0-15651 GCA_046260515.1 Binatia bacterium | reverse complement strand
GGTGCTGCGCGCGTCGCCGCCCGCAGCGCGCGCTTCGTAGTGGTTGAAGAGGAAGCCCTGCAGCACGCCCGCCGAGACGAGGGCGCGGCGCTGGACGGGCATCCCCTCGCGGTCGAAAGCGCTGGAAGAGGGGCCACCGGCCACGCGGCCGTCTTCCCAGATGGTGAGACGGTTGGAAGCGATGGCCTGGGCCAGTTTGGAGGCAAGCGGGCTGCGCCCCTTGCGAACGGTGTCGGCCGTTAGCGCGCCGACGAGGGTGGGCAGCAGAAACTCGTCCACTGCGTCCGGCGACAGCACCACGGGGCCGCGGAAGCTTTCACCCTTGCCGGCGCCGAGGCCGGCGCGGCACTTCTCCACGAAGCGGCGGCAGGCCTCGCTCATCTCCGCTTCGAAACCCTGGCGACGGCGGCTGGTGGCGCTGTCGTAGTCGAAGCTGGCCACGTCGTCGCCGTCCACCGCCATGCCGAAGACGCTGGCGTCGATGCCGGTGCCGGCCTCGCTCACCGAGATGCCGCGCGTCGAAGCCAGGGCCCGCGTCATCAGGGACGAGGACACCGAGCCGGAGTCCACGCGCACGCGGGCGTCGAGCTCGCGGATGCGCGCGAGCATCTCTTCGGCAAGCGTCGTCACTTCGGTGCTGCCCACGTTCTCGACGGCGGCGTCCCACAGTCCCTCCACCGGCGTGATGGGCGAGGGGTCGGGCAGGCCGACGAAAGGATCGGAAGGATTGGTGCGGGCCTGGGCCACGGCTTCGGCGGCGCGCTCGGCGAGGAGGGCCGGTTCCAGGTCGTTGGCCGTGACGAAGCCCTGGGAAGAGCCCACCAGCACGCGCAGGCCGTACATGGTCTCTTCCCCGCCCTGCACGGTGTGCACGGAGCCGTTCTCGATGTGGGTTTCCGAACTGCGCTGCCAGGCCGCCGCGGCCTCGGCGTGGTCGGCGCCGGCCTTGCGGGCGAGATCGAGGAGGTTGTGACAGAGGTCGAGGAGGTTCTTCTCGTTCATGCCGTCGCTTCCTACTGCTCGCCGCCCAGCAGCGCGCGGCAACGAACGTAGGGGCCTCCCGCGTCCACCTTGGCCGGCTGACCCTTGCCGCAGTAGCCGGCGCCCAGATCCCAACGGAAATCGCTGGAAACCGCGTCCACGCTTTCGAGCACCTCGAAGGCGATGCCGGAGAGCGTCACGCCCTTCAGCAACTCGGTCTTGCGGCCGTTCACGATGCGCCAGGCCTCCTGCACTCCGAACATGAACTCGCCGGTGGCGTCGGCCTGGCCGTTGCGCGGCCCGTCCAGCAGGTAGCCGTCCTTGGTGTCGGCGATGATCTCCTCCAGGGAGCGCTCGCCGGGCGCGAGGTAGGTGTTGCGCATGCGGATCAGGGGCTGGTCCGAGTACTCCCAGGCGCGCGCGTTGCCGGTGGGCTCCACGCCGTAGCGGGCCGCGCTCTCGCGGTTGTGGAGGTAGGAGACGAGGATGCCGTCGCGGATGATGGTGGTGCGCCCGGCGAGGACCCCTTCGTCGTCCACCGGGATGGTGCCGCCGGCGCCGTTGTAGTGCTCGGAAACGCCGCTGTCGCAGAGAGTGACGAGGTCGCTGGCCACGCGCTGGCCGATCTTGCCGGCCGCCACCGAGCCCGCCTGCACGAAGTCGGCTTCCACCGTGTGGCCGATGGCTTCGTGCACGAGAAGCCCGACGATCGAAGGCGCGAGGATGAGCGTGGTGCGTCCGCCCTCGGCGTGGCGCGCCGACAGCAGGTCCTGGGCCACCTTGGCTGCGCGCTCGGCCAGGGCTTCGCCGGTGGCGCTGTGGAAGAGGCAGTCCCAGCCGCCGGTGGCGCCGACGGCTTCGTTGCCGGTGGAAAGCTGGCCGTCCTTCTCGGCGACGGCCGACACGCGAAGCTCGGGGCGGACCAGACGGAAGGCCGCCGCCGCGCCGTCGGTGGTGACGATGGCCTTCTCTTCGAAGATCTCGTTATAGCTGCAGCTTGCCGAGCGGATGGCCGACGAGGCGTTGCGAACGCGGGCTTCGAGCCCGGTGGCGAGAGCAATCTTTTCCTCGAGGGTGCGGCCCGCGAGGTCGGCCAGGCCCGGCTGGTCGAAGACGCCGCGGGCCAACTGGCAGGCCGGAAGCGCGGTGAAGATGTGAGTCGATCCCTTGGCGCTGGCCACCGCGCCGGCGCGGGCGGCGGCCACCGCGCGGCGGATCGAAGCCGCGTCGATGGATCCCGTGGATGCGAAGCCCCAGCCCCCGCCTTCAAAGACCCTCACGCCCACGCCTTTGCGGTGGCGCGCCTGGGAGCGCTCCACCTTTCCCTTGTCCACTCCCACGCTTCGGGAGGATTTGGCGTGGTAGCGCAGTTCGACGAAGCCGCCTTCACCGGCGGCGATGTCCTTCAGGAGATCGAGGGCTTCACTCATGGGGGCGGATTGTAACCATCCTCGGCTGAGGGTCCACCCGGCAGTTTTCCGCCTGTCGATGCGGGCGGTGGCGTGACATAGTGCCGCGGCGGTGAGGGTCTCCATGGTTCATCTTCGACCCCGACGGGAAGTCCCCCTCCTTTTGCGCGCCGGCGCGATTGCGCTCGGCGCGACCCTTCTGCTCTCGCTGGCGGCCGAAGCGGCACCCGGTCCCGTTGGGGAAGAGTACGCGATCAACGACCGGACGCTTCCCCCGAAAGCCTGGTGGATGAGTTGCACGGATGCCGCCGGCCGGGGCGCCACGCTGCTCAACAACTGCAGCGGCGCCGGATGCGACACTCCGGGCGACCTCTTCCTCCAGCGCTACGATGCCGCGGGCAACACCTTCGGCAGCCCCGTGCGGGTCAACGAGGGGCCGGCCTGGCGTCTCGGCTTCCGCGTGGTCTGCAGCGACGACGGTTGGGTGGCGGCCCAGTGGGTGGAAGCGGGCTGCTACCGCCACCGGGTCTTCGATCCCGGGAACCAGCCTGCCGGTGTGGCCATTCTTGCCGGCGACCAGGATTGCCGCGTGCGCCCCAACGTCGCCATCGACGACGACGGCAGCACGATGGCCGTCTGGCCGCAGTGGCTGCCGAGCCAGGGAAGCCAGATCCTGGTGCGCCGCTTCCGAGCGGACGGCGAGGCCGGTGGGGACGCGGTGCAGGTGAGCGAAGGAACGGTGGGTGCGCGCGTGCAGCCGAAAGTTTCCATCGACGAGACGGGCGTGGCCCTGGTGACCTGGCTCGGACAGAACGACGGCTACGACGCTCACGGGCCCGTGTTCGGGCGCTTCGTGGGTGCCGACGGCCTGGCCCTTGGCGCGGCGTTTCGAATCGACACCTTCGGATACGGGGAGAACTCGGATCCGGCCATCCGCCGTCTCGGCGACGGCACCTTCGAGGTGGCCTGGAACAACCCGCTGGAAGGAGGTCGTGTGGCCCGGCAGGTGCACGCGAGCGGCGTGTGGCCGTTGTCCGCCTCGGCGGCGGAGTCCCCCGGCCCGGCCCTGCCGCGCTTCGGTGCGGCGCGCATCGTGGACTCGTACCGTGAGAGCCTCGGCCAGGGCGGGGAAATGGTCGCCGGGGCCTCGGCGACATGGATGTTCTCGGACGCCACCAGTCGCCACTGGCGAAGCAGCGACGACAGCAGGACGTGGAGCGGTCCCTTCGCAGTGAACGAGAGCTCCGACCGGCGGGAAACCGTCGGCAGCAACGCCGCCGGCACCTGGATGGCCCTGAAGTTCGAAGTGGATTCGACCGACATCCAGCTGTCCCGCTCGACCGATGACGGCGCGAACTGGAGCAGCCTGTCCTCCCCGCTCACGGGCCCGAAGACCGGCCTCGTCCACGACGCTCGCGTGCGTGGGGTGGGAAACACCTGGGTGGCGGCCTGGAGCATCCATGGTGGGGACGAGGAGACGAACTCCGTGGTCCTTGCGCGCTCCACCGACGGCGGCGTCACCTGGAACGAGCCGAAGGCGGTCTTCACCGGCACGGCACGCGGCCGCCTCGGCTTCGACCTGGCCACCGACGGCAGCGGCACCTGGATCGTGATGCTGGCCGACGAGGGCATCCGCTTCCTGCGTTCGCAGGATGACGGCAAGCAATGGACTGCGCCGCCTGCCGTGGTTTCGAACGCCTACTGCAAGAGCTGTGCGGGACTGTGGCGCCACACCCGCGTCAGCCTTGCCGGCGACGGCGAAGGGCGCTGGCTGGCGGTCTTCTCGGCGCCTCTCCTGGACACCGGCCAGTACGGGCGCGACGGTGACGTTTTCGTGCTGAGTTCCGACGACGACGGCCAAGGCTGGTCGCAGCCGCACGCTGTCGCGTCCCATGCGACGAGCGACGGTTCCCCGGACTTTGCCCCCACGATCGCCACCAACCGATCGGGAAAATGGCTGGCGGCGTGGATCTCCCATCATCCGGTCGGCGCCGGCGACGGTCTGGACAGCGACGTGCTGGTGGCGGTCTCCACCGATTTCGGCGTCACCTGGAGCCCGCCCGCGCTGCTCGGGGAGGAGATGGAGGGCGATCAGGCCGGCGATGTCCACGTCACGCTGGCCGCAGGCAGCGGTGGTCGATGGCTGGCCGGCTGGCAGAGGACGGACTTCGCGAGCGCCTCCGGCCTTGCGGATGACAACCTGATGGTCGCCGCCGCCGAGGCAACCTGCGGCAACGGCCTGCTCGAGATCGGCGAGGCCTGCGACGACGGCCAGCGCATCGACGACGACGGCTGCGATTCCAACTGCACGCGGAGTGGCTGTGGCAACGGCATCGTGAATGCCGGCGAGGAGTGCGACGACGGCAATGGCGACGACGCGGACCGGTGTACCACCACCTGCGCCGCGCCGCGCTGCGGCGACGGCATCGTCTCCCCCTTCGAATCCTGCGATGACGGCAACGACATCGACACCGATTCCTGTCCCAACACCTGCGGAGCGCCCGGCTGCGGCGACGGAATCGTCCAGCAGGGCATCGAGGAATGCGATTCGGGCGGAGTTTCGACGGCCGTATGCACGCCGGATTGCAAGCTGCCGCGCTGCGGCGACGGCAACGTCGCTCCGCGCCTCGAGGCCTGCGACGACGGCAACGACATCGACGATGATGCCTGTCCCAACGACTGCTCCAGGGCCGTGTGCGGCGACGGCTTCACGAGTCTCGGCTGGGAGGAATGCGATCCGGCCGATCCGCTCTATGCGAATGCCTGCACCGCCGATTGCCGCCTGGTGGGTCTTTGCGGCGATGCCAACGCCGACGCCATGGTGACGGCGGCCGATGCGCGCCAGGTTCTGAAGCGCTCCGTGGGCATGGACGTGGATTGCCCGAAGGACGCTTGCGACATGGACTCCAACGGTCGCATCACCGTCCTCGACGCGCACATGGACCTGCGCAAGGCTGTCGGCCTCGAGGTGGGAGAGCGCTGCTCGATCGGCACCGGGTCGATCGTCTTCTGGATCGAGGAAACCCGCAGCCTCGGGGCCTTCCAGATCGAGATCGACTACTCGTCCACGGGCGGAGCTTTTCCCGGCAGCGGCAGCCAGGTGGCTTGTCGTTCCGACCTTGCCGGTGATCTCGGCGACGTGGACGACCCCGACGACCCGGCAACGGTTCTCGTCGCCTTCAACGACGTCGAGTCGTACAGCGTGCTGACGGCGGGCCTCGTCGCTCTCCAGTCGTTCACGGGGCGCGTCGATCTGTTCCGCTGCGACTTCGAAATGCCAGAGGAAAGGGCGGATGCCCACTTCGCGATCTACGTCACCGACGCGACCGACCCCGACGGCACGCGCCTCGATCCCCTGCCGCTGGTCGGCTATCGCGTGGAGTAAGCTCGAGAGCGGGCCTTCGTCAGCCCGGATTGGCCGGGCAGTTCATCGCCACCGTCTGGCCCACCGACTTCCTCAGGACACGCAGCGCGTCGCTGGTCTGCACCGTGCCGTTGTTGTCGGTGTCGCAGAGGTAAAGGGGGCAGCTCGTTGCCTGACCGACGGCCTTGCGAAGTGTTCTCAGCGCGTCGCTGGCAGTGATGGAGCCGTTCCCGTCGGCATCGCCGCAACCGCCGTCGCCGCCACTGCCTCCGACGCAGATGCCGCTCTGGCACAGGTCGCCCACGGACGAGCCGTTGCCGTCGTTGCAGTCCGAACCGTTGGGGTCATTGGCGGTGCAGGCGTCGGCGGCTTCCGAGCAGGTTTCGCTGCAGTCGGCGTCGCCGTCCGCGCCGGGGCAGGGATTACCGGCGTGCTCGCTGCACGCGCCGCCCGAGCAACTGTCGGCGCCGTTGCAGAAGAGGCCGTCGTTGCAGGGGGTGCTGCTTCCCTCGAAGCTGCAGTTGGCGGCACAGCAGTCGCCGGCCGTGGTGTTACCGTCGTCGCACTGCTCGACGCCGCTGCGCACGAACCCGTCGCCGCACGCTGCCGCCTTGCAGGCGTTGGTGCAGGCGTCGGTGGTGATGGTGTTGCCGTCGTCGCAGGCTTCGCCGGGGTCCACGCTGCCGTCGCCGCAGTAAGGCCCATAGACACAAGGTCCGGAGATTGCCGCCACCGTCACGGCGACGTTCGCCAGCTTGGCGTTCGTGGCGATCACGTTGGTGAACTGGAAGCTCTGGAGCTGGAGGGGAGAGGCCTTGGTGACGAAGGTGCACTGCCAGAGGTCGGCCGGCAGGGCGATGCCGCTCGCCGAGACCATCGCCAGGCGCAGCTGGTCCTCGGCGTCGCGGTCTTCGGCCGCCGTTAGCGCCGAGTGGACGGTGTCGTTGCAGGCCACGTTCACGCCCTCGCCTTCGAACTCCCCGTTGGCACCGGAGTAGTTCACGCGGAACTGGACGCCGCCGATGGGGCCGGCGCCGGTCACGCGGAAGCCCAGCTGGCAGCTCTGGGAGTTGCGGGTCAGTTCGCAACCGGCGTCGCAGGCCGCGCTCGCCCCGGCATCGTCGCACTCCTCGCCGAGTTCGGTCGTGCCGTTGCCGCAAACGCCCTGGCTCTCGCAAGTGATGGCGCCGATCGAGGCCGTCGCCGCCACCGGCGTCAGCTCGGGGTCGAGGGCATCGTCCAGTGTGAAGCTGAAATCGCCGGCCACCGGCACGCCGGCGTCGGTTTCAAAGATGCAGCGCCAGAAGTTCTGGGGAAGGGCCACGCCGATGGCCGAGATCATGCCGAAGTGGAGCTGCCTGGCGGCGTCGTCGTCGCGCGCCGACTGGTAGGCTGCGGGCGCCAATCCGAAGCAGGACACGGCGCCGTCCTGGCCAAGGAACTCCCCGACGGCGCCGGCGTAGTGGACGCGGAGCTTGAGGGCACCGAGGGGGACCGCACCGTCCATCTTCACCGTGACGGCGCAGCGCTGCGTTGCCGCGGCCGCGACCTCCGGCCCGCCCGCTGTCGCCAGGGACAGCAGAAGGCCAGTTGCAAGAATCCGCGTTCCCTTGCTTCGGCTCACAAGAACACTCCCGATCCCCCGCAGTCGCGCGATCTTCGCGATGGGAGAATCAGTACCCCCCACGGACAGCCCGGACGTACTTGTAGGTGGTCTTCGTGCCGGTGGGCGCGGTCTCGCCGGTGCGGGCGTCGATGTGCCAGGCGGTCTGGGCCGCCTGCTCGTAGGTGGTCGAGGACCAGTAGTCGTTGGCCAGCGTGCAGCTGCAGTCGAGTACCGTGCACCCGGAGATGCAGTTGTTGTGGAATTCGATGGGAACGGCCGGGTTGTAGGCACTGAAATCGGCGAGGGTTGCGAGCTCGCGGATCTGGGGCACGCGCCAGTCGCTGAACCCGCCGAAGTTCATCTCGTTGAGGTCTTCTATCTTCTGGAAGGCACCGGCCCACAGGTAGGAGAAGTTGTCGTAGTCGTGGAGGGAGTTGTCGTTGGACAGCTTCTCCCACGTGAGCGTGGTGCGCAGGTCGGTGATCGTGCCGTTGCCGTGGTCGATGAATCCCGGCTGCAGCCCGCGCTGGAGCTCGCCGTCCTGCTTGGTGCCGAGGCAGTTGATGAGGTTGATGGGGTTGACGGTATCCAGGGGGTCCCAGCACTTGGTCTGCATGGTGCGCGTGACGCCGCCGGCGGGGGAATCCTCCCCGCCGCTGCAGGAACAGGTCAGCTCCACGCTGAGACCGATGGACCGGCGCAGCACACCGAGGGCGTCCGAGACGGTGACGCCGTCGTCCTCGTTGACGTCGCCGCATTCGTGGGCGGGAGCGCAAACCTGGGCGAAGGCGGGGGCGGCGGTCGCAACGAGCAGCAGCGCAAGCAGGGCGGACGGGATGTTCTTGTCTGTCATCGATCTGTCTTCCTCCCGCGAGCGTGATCGCGGCGTCATGGCCGAAGGCACGGGCGCGGGAGTATGCGAGATGGACACCGGTGAGGGAATCGAAGCAGACGAATTTCCGGCCTTTGTCGTGACGACGAGCACGTCTCCCGGGCCGCGGAAGGGTGCGAAGGCAAGGCAGGCCGGCCGCGAATACGTGACGTCGAACACACTTCGGGGCAGCGAATCGCCAATCGGTGAGAAGCGACCAGCAGGCGCGTGGTTTGCGTTCCCCCGATCCAGGGTCCGCAAGGCCGACAACCCTGTTAGGCCGCTGAGGAGGTTCCGCGGGCGTTCTGGTAGCTGCGTGGCAGCACGACGCGGAAGGTCGTGCCCGTCTCCGGCGAACTCACCAGTTCGAGGCTGGCGTCGAGCAGCTCGCACAGCCGCTTCACGATCGACAAGCCGATGCCCTCGCTGGGCTGGTGACGCGAGAAACGCTCGGTGTTCACCTCCGCGTCCTCGGCCGGCGCCAGCACCTGCGACGTCTGCCCCTTGGAGGCAGCGGCCATCTCGTCGGATTCCCTCGCACTCGCGGTGGCTTCCTTGAGCCCGACGGCAAGCGGGGCGTGGGGACCAGTTGACAGTCCCGACCCGGTGTCCTTCACCATCAACCACCAGTTCTCTCTCTCCTCTCCCCAACTCACCACGACGCCGCCCCGCTCGGTGTACTTGAGGGCGTTCAGCAGGAGGTTCTGCAGCAGGCGCCTCACGCGGGCAGGGTCGCCTTCGACAGGGAAGGGGGCGGGGCCATCGACTTCGAGGAACAGGCCGCGCTCGTCGGCAAGGGGTCGATGCACGTCGCACAGCTTCGTGGCTAGGTCGGCAGCGTCGAAGTCGGCGAGTTCGCGGGTCTCCTGGCCGGCGTCCAGGCGGGCCAGCTCCATCAGTTCGCTCAGCATCGCCGTCAGCGAGCCGACGCCCTGGTGGAGGAGGCCCACGAACTGCTCGCGCTTGGCCAGCGCGGTGTCGTTGGTCTTTTCCAGCAGGCTCGCCGCCACGCTCACGCTGAAGACGTCGCCGCGCAGATCATGGACGGCTTCGTGGATGAGGGCAGAGCGGCGGCGCTCGATCTCCTGAACACTGTCGAGGGCCTGGCGCAGGACGTTCACGTGGCCGGCCGCCTCGGCCTTCTGCATGCGCTGGTACTGCCCGGCGCTCTCGCTGATCGAAGTGTTGACGAGGGCGATCATGCGGCGGTTGGCTTCCATCAACGCCGCGGGCCCGAATCCGGAATGGGCGCTGGCGAAAGCCTCCAGTTCGGCGAAGAGACAGGCCTGCAGATGCCCCCACTCCTGGACGAGCTCCTGGAGCGGGTAGCCTTGCTGCCAGCGGTGAAGGCCGTGCTTGACCTCTTCCTCCTCCTGCTCGCGGTCCGCGGAGCGGTGGGCGGCGCTGCCGGTGTCCGAACGCAATTTGCTCTCGAAGGCGTCGAGCACCTGGGGAATGTGGTCGTTGAATTGCCGGCGCGTGAGTGCGTGCGAGGTCGTTTGCTCGGGATCGGCGTCCACCGCTTTGCGCCAATCCTTGAGGATGGCCTGGCGGCGCGTGGCCAGGTGGTCGCTGAGGGCTTCGAGCTGCTGGTGGATCATTCGGGTAGCCTAGCACCGGAGCCCTGCGCGGACGATGGGAGAATGTTGCCGCGTCGGGCGGACCGGGCGGGCGGGTTGCCTGCCCGCCGACGCTCCGCTAATCGGGGGTCGTGAGCGAAGCGCCCGCTAAAAAGAAGGAAATCAAGGTCCACGTCCTGCGCTGCGGGTCGGAGGCCTGCCGCTGCCTGCTCCCATTCGAGGAGACCGACGAAGGCCTCCTGCTCGGCAACATGATCGAAGTAGCCACGCACAAGGACGGGGCGACCTTCTTCCCCTGCCCGCGCTGCGGCGGTCGCAACCTGGTGGAGGAAGTCGTCGTCGAGGGCAAGAAGCGCACCCGGGTCTGCGGCTTCGCGGCGGCCTGAAGCGTGAGCGGCCGCGGCGGCCTCGCCCCAGGGCCCGTGTCTCCCACCACCTTCCGACGGGATCCCTGGCTACGAAGCAGCGGCTACCATCTGGCCACCTGGAGCCTTCTCGGCCTGGTGCTGGAGCTTCGCCGCCTCTCGCCCGGCGAAGGCGCGGCCGTCGGCGGCGCCGGCCTTCTCTTCCTGGTGGCAGCCGCTGTCCTCACTTCGTTCACCCACGAAAGGCGGATCGGCAAGATGGCCGGGCCGGCCGGCGAAGCGGTGTGGCCGGGGGCCGCCGCCCTCTGGCGCACGCTGCTGGCGGCGCTCGCGGCGGCAAGCGCGCTGCTGCTGACGACAGAGAACGCGGGGATGCTGTTCCCGCTTTGGTGCGCGGGCGTGGGCTGCGGCTTCTGGCTGTGGGGAAGGGGGGCCGGGTTTCCCTGGTACGAGGGACTTGGGCTGCTGATGTCCGTGGCCGCACTGGTGGACGTGGGCCTGCTGTGGGCAGAAGGCAGCGCGGCGCCTGGTTTCCGCTTCGCGGTGCTCGGCCTGGTGCTGCCTGGGGCGGGCCTGCTGACCAGCCGCCGTTTCCTGTGGTTCCGGCCGCCGGCGGACGGCTGAGGGGCCAGGCGGCGGCGGCCTCCGGCGACAGAGCGGGAGGGGCGTGGGGGAAGGAGGGAGGTCCGGAACCCCCGGCGACGTCGTCCCGTCGCCGCCAGGGGCCGTCCCGAACCAGAGGGGAATCAGTGCAGGGTGCGGACGCGGCGGTTGTCGGCGACGACGACGCCGGCGTTGAGGGCGCTGCGGCGCACCGGCACCGGAAGGTTGGTCTCCATCACCCAGGTGCCCTCGAGGCGCTTGCCGCTGAACACCAGCTTGCGGGAATCGTTCTTGGGGGCGGTTTCGTTCTTGGTGCGGAAGAGGCTCATCGTTTTCGGTCTCCTGGGTCGTGTTGGTTCGGACGCCAGGGGTAAAGCGAAACTCGTGCCTCGGGCGGGACACTCGTAACTTATTGAATTTGCTGGGATGGTTGCGCCGGTGTCCGAATACGTGCGGACGGGGGCGAACGCGCCCGTACAGGAGCGTACGCAGGCGGGGGTCGTTGACGGCCCAGGGGTGGAGGGGCGGACCGATCCGCGACCGTCCGGGATGGCCGCGGTCTCAGCGCCCGCGGAAGACCGGGTCGCGCTTTTCCAGGAAGGACGTGACGCCCTCCTGGTAGTCCTCGCTGGCGAAGCAGTCGGCCACGAGGGTGTCGATCTCCTCGCGATCGAGGAAGCCGACGAGGCGCCGACGCACGGCCAGGCGGGCGTAGCGCAGGGCCTTGGGCGCCATCTTCGCAATGTCGGCCGCGAGCAGGCGGGTCTCCGATTCCAGGTGCTCGACCGGGAAACAGCGGTGGACGAGACCGAGGCCGAGGGCCTCGGGTCCGCCGATACGCCGTCCGGTGAGCAACATGTCCAGGGCCCTGGCCTCGCCCACCACGGCGGCCAGGCGTTCGAGGCCGTGGTGAGGATAGGCCAGCCCGAGGCGGCCGGCCGGGATCGCCAGGAAGGCCCGGTCCGAGGCCACCCTCATGTCGCAGCCGAAGGCGATGAGGGATCCGCCGCCGACGCAGGGACCGTCGATCATGGCCACGCTCGGCACTGCCAGGCCGGCCAGGGCCTCCAGGGTGCCGGTGCTGCCCTCGTCGTACTTGCGGGCCAGGGCCGGGTCGGAGCGGTACTCGCGGAACTCGGTGATGTCGGCCCCGGCGATGAAGAAGCCCTGGGAGCCGCGGATCACGACCAGGCGCACGCCCTCGGTGGCGGCCAGTTCGGCCAGGCGCGCCGGCATGGCCTCCCACATCGCGCGGGTCATGGCGCCGCGGCTCTCGGGCCGGTCCACGGTGAGCCAGCCGATGGGGCCGTCAATCTCGGTGCGCAGGCAGTCGGCGGTGCTCACGTCGGGTCGTCTCCGGAGGAAGCTGGGTGCGGCGGCAATGGCGCTGCGCGCGAGCCTTAGCGGCCCGGCGCCGCGGGCTCAAGGCGCCGCTTCCAGCGCCGGTCGGCGAAGAGGCGTCGGGCCTGCGTCGCCGGGCGCGGGACCTCGAGGATGGACCTCGCGTCCGGGCTCGTCGCGGCGGTTGTAGGCGTGGCGATGGGCTGCTAGGACTGCGCGGTCGAGCCCCCGCCCAAGGCGCAGAGGACTCACAAAGGAGACCATGGCGAAAGACGGGATCGAGGTGAACGGAGAGGTCGTCGAGAGCCTTCCCAATGCATTCTTCCGGGTGAAGCTCGAGAACGACCACACCGTCCTCGCCCACATCTCGGGCAAGATGCGCAAGTACTACATCCGCATCCTGCCGGGCGACAAGGTCAAGGTGGAGCTGTCGCCCTACGACCTGACCCGCGGCCGCATTACCTGGCGCGAGAAGAACGTCTGAAGGCAGGCCTTCCGCCAGCTGCGCGAAGGCCGGGGGCCCGCCGTTCTCCCGCCCCGGAACGCCGGTTTACTCGGTTGCCGACTTTTGCGAATGTGACGCCCGGTTGCGGCACAGCCGCCCACTGGGGAGTGGCCAAATTGGTAAGGCACCTGCCTCTGGAGCAGGGCATTGTAGGTTCGAGTCCTACCTCCCCAGCCACTTTTTCCTCCTCATCCCTTTTCGTTCCCCGCGGGCCTCGCCGGCCCGTCCGGCGCTGCGCCCCGATGGCCCGTGAGGACCATGTCTGAGCCGGCCGCGAGCGCGCCGTCCCTGCGCGACGCCGCCACCGTCCTCGCCCTGCGCGACACGGACGAAGGGCCCCAGGTCTTCATGGTTCGGCGCGACTCGCGCATGGGCTTCCTCGGCGGCGCCCACGTCTTCCCGGGCGGCGCCCTCGACCCGCGCGATAGCGATGAGGCAACACTCGACGCCGTCCTCGGCTTCGACGCCGTGGGCGACCTCGGCCGCATCCACTCCGATCCGGATCTGGCCCGCGGGCTGCTGATCGCGGCGGTGCGCGAGCTCTTCGAGGAGTCCGGCATCCTGCTGGCCCGCGACGAGCAGGGCGCGTGGGTGGACCTGGACCGGGAAGATCCTCGCTGCGAGCGCCTGAAGGCCGGACGCGAGGAACTCTCGCGCCACGGCGGCGACTTCGCGGCGCTGCTGGCCGCCGACCGGCTTCGCGTGGACGTGTCGGGGCTTCGCTTCTTCGCCCACTGGGTGACGCCCGAGCGCGAGAAGAAACGCTTCGACACGCGCTTCTTCCTGGCCCGCGCTCCCGAGCGCCAGTCGGCCCGCCACTGCGACATCGAGTCGTCGGCCGGCGAGTGGATCACGCCGCGCGAGGCGATGGCCCGCTACCGGGGCCGCGAGATCGAACTGGTGCCGCCCACCATTGCCAGCCTCGAGCGCCTCGCGGATTTCGCCGACGTGGACTCCGCCCTGGCCGCCTTCGACGACGCCGACATTCCCTGCATCTTTCCCAAGATCTTCCTCGGTGACGAGGTCGTGATCCTCTATCCCGGAGACGCCGACTACGAGTCGGGCAGTCCCGGTCCGGTCGCCGGCCGCGCCGCCAACCGCCTCGTGATGCGCGACGGTCTCTGGCACCGTCCCTGAGGCGGCGACGCGATGCGCATTCGCTGGTCGTCCTTCGAGAACATCCTGCGTGAGTTCGTGGAGCCGTCGGGCGGGGCGGTTTCGTTCTACCTCGAGGACACCAAGGGCAAGATCGTGGCCGGCAAAGCCGCGAGCGATCGCCCGCCGGTGGCCCGCCACGGCCTGACCGTCGGCGGCGAGCAGGTGGCGCGCCTGTACGCCTGCGGCAAGCCCGCTCCGGAAGTGGTGCGCCTGTGCTGGGCGGCCTGCGAGAGGGAACTGGCCCACCAGGCCGTGGTCGGCGACATGGCCGACGCCACGGCGCGCCTTTGGCGCCAGACCAACGCGCTGGTGCGCATGAGCGAGAGCACCAACCTGGCCCTCGAGCCCGCCTCGATGCTGGGGCGCGTGCTGGGCGTGCTGGCCCACGCCACCAACCTGGAACGCGGCTGCGCGCTGGTGAGAGTGGCCGGCGACAGCGAGTACACTCTCTTCGGCTTCGAACACCCGCGGCGCGTGCCGGTCGCGAGCGTGGCGGGACTCGAATCGCTGCTCGACGACGTGACGCTGCTGCAGGCGGAGGAAGGAAACGCCGACCTCGTGGCCGAGTGCGCCTCCCTGCTGGGGCGCGGCGCGCCGCTGGTGGTCGTGCGCATCGCCACCGAGAACGCGCGCTACGGCTACCTGCTGGTGCCGTTCGCGAGCGGCACCACCGTGAGTTCCGAGGATCTGAAAGTTCTCGGCGCCGCCACGCGCATCGTCGGCATCGCCGTCGAGAACACCCATACCCTCCGCCGCGAGCGCGAGGCCATCCGTCTCCAGGTGGAGAACGAAATGCTGAGCAGCCAGGCCCGCGAGATGGAGGAGATGCTGCACGTGGTTTCCCACGACCTGCGCTCGCCGATGACGGCCATCTACGGCTTCATGCACATCGCCCTGGACGAGCTCGAGGACCTGCGGGCTGCCCTCGACGGGCATGGCGACCACGAAGTGGAAGAGCAGGGGGCTCGCATCGCCAAGCCCCTGGAGGACGGCATCCGGAGCGTCGAGAGGCTCAACGGCATGGTGCAGCGCCTCCTCGACTTCTCGCGGGTGGCTCGCCTCGATTACGAGTTCGAGAAGCTGGACGTCGGCGCGCTGGTGGCCGGAGTGGTCGAGGGTCTCGGCTTCCATGCCCGCGAGAAGGGCATCGAGGTGAGCGTGGGCCCGCTTCCCGACGCCGTCGGCGACCGGGTGCAGGTGGAAGCCGTGTTCCGCAACCTGGTGGACAACGCGGTCAAGTACATGGGCGACGGCCAAAGGCGGACCATCGAGATCGGTGCGCGCGCCGAGGGCGGGCAGACCGTCTATTTCGTTCGCGATACCGGCATGGGGATGACGCCCGAGCAGGTGGGCAAGGCCTTCCTGCCCTTCCGCCGCTTCCGCACCGACGCCGCGCCCGGCGAGGGCATCGGCCTGTCCTACGTCCGCAAGATCGTCGAGCGCCACGGCGGCCGCATCTGGTGCGACTCCATCGAAGGAGAAGGCACCACCTTCTCCTTCACCCTAGAAAACCCGGGACAGGTACAGGTTTCCTAGCCCCCCGAAAACCCGGGACAGGTACAGGTTTCCGCAGGAAACCTGTACCTGTCCCGGGTTTCCTTCGCGGGGGGGATCGGGTCGAATGTCTGCCAAGGAGAAATGACTGTGCCTGAGTTCGTTTCCGTTGAAGTTCCCCAGACCATCGAGGGCTGGTACACGCTGCACGACGTCTACACGATGGACTGGTCGGCCTGGCGCGTGCTCGACTCCGCCGAGCAGGCCGAGATCGCGGGCGAAGCCGCGTCGTGGCTGGCCGGCCTCAACGCCGATGCCTCGACGGGCGACAGCAAGGCGTACAGCGTGGTCACCCAGAAGGGCGACCTGATGTT